>JAVBJR010000186.1:0-2822 GCA_031546965.1 Dysgonomonas sp. | reverse complement strand
ATGCACCAAAATCTAAATCTGACGTTTCTTGCACATTTCTTTGCCCGTTTATATTCGCAAGGCTCCGTCATTTTAACTATAGTTGTCTGTCGTTTTACTACAGGTGCTGATCTGCAAAAAACGTCATGGTTTCAGTCGATTCAAAGTAAAGATGGTGATGACCATCGTGCACCTTCCAGGGAGTGATATATCATTCAAAATATACACTGCGAAGAAACGTTTGAATGCTTTACGACGCCAAGCTGTGAAACTTTACCAATCGCCAGAAGTTTCACAAGTTGTTCAAAGAATAAAACTTGAGATTTCGACTTGAGATCCGTAAAGACAAAGCGATGAATGCCGGCATTGGTAAATTTTGTAAACTTGTTGTCTCACAAAAACATGTAATTGCTCTGTGTAAACGGTATTGTTTCATAAACTAGGCATGAAAGAACTTGTTTTGAAATTGCTTCTTGGGTACAACAGTCTGAGACATCGCATTGGAATTGGAAGTGAGGAATTTAATATTGTATCTGACCTGATCCAAGTTTTTATGCGTGAAATTCATTTTGTACGTATACTTCGTAGACATACTTGGAAAACTACCGATTTTGCATCTAATGCCGACAAATCGGGAATAATTCGGTTCGTATAAAACAGGAATTTTTATTTGATGCCAACTTGGCCAGGCATTATGTCCATCCCTCAAAAGCATCTCCACAGAGAAGCTCGCCACCTCAAGCACATCAATTACCTTCGAAAAACCCTTGCCAATCGGCCAAACTCTGCAATATTACACACGGATATGGCAGATGTTGCTATTTTTGTCAAAATGTACATGTGCACATGCATGCTTCAGTTGTTGGAATTGCGTGTTGTCACATGTTTGTATAGCCATGTATAATTAAACGAATGTTGTAAAAGTGTCGTTATGTATTTGTGTCGTTATATTTTTGTAGGATATATGATTGCATGCTTTTGTGCCGGATTTTCCAGTTTAAAAATTGCGCGGTGTGACGTCATCACCATTTACTTATTACTCGGCACTTATCCTCGGCACACTTCCTATCCCTACTGCGTTATTTGCCTAGCTAAAATCCTGATTTGCGGATAATTAAGTAACGATTAAAAGCTGCATAATTATGATTAGTATACTAATCATAAGGACCATTGGTATATCTATATCTATAAGTCTTAATAAAATAACTTTATATTTAACTTATTAATTTGTGTTAAAATGGCAAATTGTCTTCGTCAACCTTATACACTGTATATAACCTTGGATATAACCTAACCTATGGTACATTTTATTTCAAGTTATTCATGCAAATTTCAAACTTTATTACAAGGTTTTGCAATTTTCTAACGATTTTGTGCGAATTTATTCATAACGGCGGCGAATCGTCCGGTGTAAATATTACCTTCACTTCAAAATTAAAGCGATTTCAGTCACGTGACTTGTAGATGAAATAAATAACCGATAAAAAAATCGTGGAAAAAATTGTCTAACTTATGACGTCACGGTGAATAAGCGCCGCGGCGGCTATTTGAAAATACGTTTACACTTCGATTACTTTAAATAATTGCAGTATGAGTTATGATATTCGATATATTTCGTCACTTTTAAATAAAGATATCCGAAATCCATCGTTTATTCGCAGTTTATTCGTACTATTTGCGTTTTAAAATGAATGATATTAAAGTTGATCGAAGGCAAAGCGTCCAGCGGCGATTTGTCCTCCACTTATTTTACATGATGAATATTTAGTTTATAGCTCGTTATTTTGACGTTATTAAAAAGCACTTTGAAATGTATTCGTACTTTTTGAAATTTTATGCCAATCTATGCTATTTTTGATTTACATTGACTATTTACCGATTATTTGTGTGCCGTTATTCATAATGGTGGCGAATTGTCCGGTGGTTAATCGTACGCGGAAATAACAAATTTATTTAAAAACTGTGAAATAAGGTGATTTCGGTCCGGTCACGTGACCTTGTAGGCGACAGTACGGCGCCATAATTTAGGAAGAAAAAAATGGCGGCAAAACCCACTCTAGCCTTATGACGTCACATGAACTAATAAACCAAAAGGAATTTCGGATTTATGGAGAGAAAAAAATATGGGTTTTACTGTTGCGATTATTATTGAAAAAATAAATAGAAACAAATAAAAAATGCATGGATTATTAAAACTGTATACTGGTTTATTTATTAAATAAATAAATACACCGATTAAACTTATCTAAATAAATTAACAGGAAATAATTAGAGTATATTCAGGATAAATCAGTAGCCTATATGCTAATTATTTCATCGGAATTTGAATAATCATACACAAATAAACGCCGAATTAGATAACGCAAAATCTTAAATGTAAATTCGAATTATAAACACCCTGATAATTAAATATTAGCTATAAATAAGCGCCGCGGCGTCTATTCGATGAAATACTATTTTGGAAATTCGACTTTCCAATAATCGCAGTACCAAATATGGATTCAAATTTCATCCGTTATTTCTAATATTTCCGGTTTAAATCGATTGAAACAATCGGAATCTTTATTTAAATGTTATTTTCTTTAAATCTATAATAAATAAAAAAAAACTGCATCAAAGTTCTGCGGGAAAATCATCCTAAAAGGCATCACGTGACTAGAAATTTGCCCGTTTTCCCGCGTCATCGGTTTCGCATAGAGCGCCGTGATTGGTCGATGACGATCACAAGGGGCCGTATGACGTCATAGTCATCAGAGAAACTCAAATTTGCGCGCACTTCGAAATCAGCGGTCGTCGTGGACGGATCGCCGTCGCCGATGGACCATCGCCTCTTCGATAAAGAT
>JAVBJR010000526.1:0-2937 GCA_031546965.1 Dysgonomonas sp. | reverse complement strand
TACAAACTGCATTTCCAAATGCAAACGAATGCATTGAAGCCCCGCCCAATCATAGCTCAGCCAATCCTGAAAACTCGGCTCTCCCGTCGTCGACGTGATTCACGCGAGGCGAACAGTGAGCGCCCTATACTCACAGCCGCTAGCAAGCTGCTCGATCCCCAGTGCCGTTTTCAGTGCCGTTTCCATGGAAACGCTTTGGCCGCGCATTCGGTAAAACGCTAATAACTTTTTTGTTACAATTTTTAATCGATTTCCGCTTTAGCCAGTGTTATAAGGGACACAATAACTACTTACTAGCCGATTATTAGGGTACCTTACAAAACCGTGTCAGTTCTCCTTTAAACTCCATTCAAATATATATTTATCCTTCTCCTAATATAATAATCATATAGTAACAACAAGTGTTAATGTGATCATGTGGGGTAATTAATAGTAATCAATTATTAATTAATTTAGGAGTAATCCTCATCCCACAAAGGTTCTGACACGACACGTGTTTCGGCCCTTCATGGGCCATCTTCAGGTCAGAACCAACTTAAGAAGCCGGCATGGGGGTCGTCCATAATTCATGTGGACAGCTTAGGGGGGGAGGGGGTTTGACATTGTACACAATTGTACACACGGGGGAGTTGTAAGCATGTACACGTGTACTTTATATATATTTAGAAATTTTTAGGCATGCAAAACTAGGAGAACTGTCACCATTTCCTAACATACCCTAAAAATCTCATCAAACATGAAAAACATGGTGAAAAAAATGTTGGTGAAGTCAGATTTCAATTATGAAATGAAAAAAAAAGTTATCAACAATCTAAGCACAATTTTGTAGCTCCGTCCCTTTATTCGTTAAACATTCAGTTTGACGTACAAAACGTTAACGTAGTGTGATTGTTGCATCGCCAACTGTTGTCCAGATGTCCAACTATACTTGCATTTCAATGAAATTGCCGTTTTCCTTCCCCGAAAACCGCAAACAGACGGATTACGAACGTACCCGGCGGGGGCGTGGTCGAGCGATGAGTCAAATGACCAAGTAGACCAATAGGAAAGCGTATACGGTCATTTAGCCGATTTCTTTGAATAGCAATTGCTCCAGCATCCCTGCAGCCGAAAAAATGCACAACCTGCCTGACTATTCTTCAATACTCGATCAATTTAGTGACCTGATTGTCTTTGCAATAAAAAATAGCGAAAAATACCCTGACAGTTCTACTTTAAATAAAAACTATTAAAAAATAAATAAACTACAATAAATTTGTGCATGCCAGTTTCACTCCAAAGTGAAGTTTGGGAGGACGATGTGATGAATACTGTGCTAACTGATGATTAGTACGTTAGCTCAAGCTAATTGTAAATAAAGTAATAAAAAAATTTATGTAGTAGTTCAAACTTGTCAATTTAAAATTTTTATACCAAGAGGGGGGGGGGTAGGTAATGTACACATAAATAATAAGGGGGGGTTATGAAATGTCCACCAAAGTCCACATAGGGGATGGGGGAGGTTAAAAACAGCAAAAATGTGTCCACATGAATTATGGACAGCCCCATGCCATGGGAATAGAACCTGGGATTTCTTGACCGAAGTCAGGAACTCAACCAACATGGCCATGCCTGCTGTGATCAAACTCTGGAAAGAGTATCGTCATATAGTAACAACAAGTACGTGTTAATCCCAGGTTCTATTCCCATGGCATGCCTGCTTCTTAACTTGGTTCTGCATAGCCGTAGCCAGACCGAAAAAAGGGGGGTTCTTTTCCGGAAAAAGTGGACCTTTATGACAATTAAAGGAGAACTGACAGGGCGGGAAAAGTGGACTTTGACCAACCCTGCCATTGGGTAAATTTGGACTACCCGCCAATTAGTCTGTCCATTATTGGCCAAAACAGGTTCTTGAAGCCATTTTAGGCACTGACCATAGTCCACTTTTCCAGCCCTGTCAGTTCTCCTTTAAGTCTTTTTCATGCAATTTCAAACAGTGCAAATTTTACTTGCCTTAAACTAATACACAGCTGTAACAGCGTTGAATGTGCCAAATGTTATATTATTTGGCAAGAACGCTAAAAAAATTTTAATCTTCATGGATTACAACAAGTTTCTGAGCACCAGTTGCACGAATGTGCCACTGGGTGGCGATTATTCGTTTTACTGTGTATATGTTACCGCCAATGTGAGAAATCCGTCATTCTGCAAAATGACTATAGTCTTACACAGTGTTAGAGGGGAGCAATAGGGTCTATGGAGGGCGTGTCTTCAAACCAGTTCCCTTTCAAGGCTACTTTAATTCCTGGAAGAGTTGAGCCAGGAAGAGCAATTGGCACCCTGCAAATTTGATCCCACCCTCCAGATCACGCCCCCTTGTTCCTGGAATTCATGCCTTTTTCAAAGGAACTAGTTTGAAGACACGCCCTCCATAGACCCCATTGCTCCTCTCTAACACTGTGTAAGACTATAGTAGGGAGTTAGGGAAAAATCCGTACGGGACGACGTAAGAGACGTATGACGTCATTCGACGTCCGCTTAAGTGTGAGGAGATTGCAGGTGAAGCTTGCCAGATGACGTCATACGTCTGTTACGTCGTCCCGTAGGTATTTTTCCCGAACTCCCTAGTCAATGTGCAGAATGACGATCGTACTCGCCAATGTAAGAAATAAAGGAAAAACCCCAAACGACGAAAAACCCCCTGCGCTGACTTCAAACGTTCTGTTGACCCACACACTTGAAATAAAACTTAAACATTACTTCAAATACTCCCAATTCGTAAATATTGTTTTAACTCACCTTCGTTTGGCGTTTTCTATCCAAAAAATCGGTCGGATATGTCAAAAAATGCAAAATAATTCAACGTTGTTAGTTGCGTGCAATAGAATGGCGTTGCATGAATTCTCACACAACTCCAGCATTTCTAAGGCAATGGACAAGTTGCGCACAAGAATATTG
>JAVBJR010000904.1:0-27320 GCA_031546965.1 Dysgonomonas sp. | reverse complement strand
GAATTGGGACTATGTTTATACAAATCATTTAACACAGATTCCTCTTCAATGGTTATGGCTATATATCTCATAAATACAAAAATACGAATAATATCGATCTTATGTAAGAAAATACGACATTATTTATTTCTCATTACTTATGTGGGGGGGTACACAAGATCGTTTATTTAGTATTGTAGCATTTTCGGCTCAGAGATTAAACAATACAGATGTGTTTTATGCAGAAACTGATTTTAATGTTACTACCGGAACTCAAACAGCAACTCCTATTACTTTATCTCGTATAGTGGGTAAAATTGAGATTTTACCTACCGATTTGGATAAAATGCCTAGTAATATTACCGGAATATCTATTGGTGCTCTCGGAGCTCGCGAGAATGAGTTTCGTCTTAGTCCTGATCCTGTTGAACCAGGCAAAGGCTGGGGCTGGGGCTGGGATGGATCGGGGCTAGGAAGCTTACCGCTCAATTATATTTCGGTCATGCCATTTATCCCACGGGCTGATTTATTGAAAGTAACTAAAGATAACCCAATTTCTTTTGTTGTTTTCCCTGTTAAAGTTGTCAATCCTACTAAGTCTGATAAGGTAGTTGGTACTCTAGCGGTACGCTTTGCGACTAGTGTTGTTAGTGAAACTCAGATATCTTCTCTTCCCGGTTTCAATATCAAATACGACTATGAAGTTAAGGCAAATCAAGTGCTTCGATTGACAGGAAAACTGTTTACCAAAGATGTTGCCACCGAAGGTATTCAAGTTAATAATGAATGGGGTGCAACTATTGAGAACTCATTTGATTAAACATCAATACTTATTAGATATTAAACGAATATTCTTGTTATGAAAAAAATACTATTTTACTTAGTATCAGCTCTGTTTATGAGCAGTTTTTTCTCTTGTAGTCAAGATTCAGAGTCGTTTATAGAGCCAACGTCGGCTGTGAAAATGCAAGAAGTGGCTTTTGATTTGAAAGAAAATGGTTTTGATCAGGTAAATTTGAGGACAACTCCTCTTAGTGGTACTAATCTTAAGAGTCTGCATTATTTGGTTTATGGAAGTGATGGGCTATTAGTGAAAACCAAGAAGTTTTTTGGTGGTGGTATATCTGATGTTAAAGATACTTTGGCATTTGGTAATTACAAAGTTGTGTTTATTGCAACTGATGCTGTCAAATTTGATGAAAATTTCATGCCGGATTTTCACCCTATATATAATAGCGCATATATTCGCAAGTATATGGGAATGGGTCAAAGTCGTTATGATAATGATGTGTTTTTTGCTCAATTTGATCTTAATGTAGGTACCTCCACTGTCAAAAAAGAAACAGTTCTTTCTCGAATTGTAGGAAAAGTAGAAGTGTTACCTTTAGATATACAAAATACTCCTAAGAATCTATTGTCTATTAATCTTTATGTTTTTGAAGGTTTTCCCAATCATTTTTATTTTGATGGAGAAAGGACTGTTTGGGAAGGTAATTTTCAAGGACTTACTACATGCTCACCGAAATATAATAGAGAAGACTTCATGAAAATAAATGCACAAAATCCAATTTTATTTACAGGTTTTCCGGCTAAAATACAGTCTCTTGGACCTAATAAGGGGTATTATTTAGCTGCTTTGTATTATTTAAAAGATTCTCCTAATATTGGTCGAACAATTATTCTAAAAAGAAGTTTTGATATTGAAAAGAATAAGACCTTGAAACTTTCCGGTAATTTGTTTAGTGGTACTCTGAACACTGACGACATTCAAGTTAATAATGAATGGGGTGCAACTATTGAGAACTCATTTGATTAAACATTAATGCCGATTTACACATTAAATAAACATTCTTAGTTATGATAAAAACATTATTTTATTTGATATCAGCTCTATTGATGAGCAGTTTTTTCTCTTGTAGTCAAGATTCAGATCCTTATGTTGATCCAACTCCATCTTCGAAAATGCAAGAGGTGACGATAAATGTTGCCGGAGTAGATCAGGAATTTGGGGTAGAGACCTCACCGGGTTTGAGGTCAGTATCGTTGAAAGATGCCAATGTGAAATCTTTACATTATTTGGTGTACGATGATAAGGGTAAGTTAGTAAAGATGCGTACTTACTTGAAAGATAAAGTAGTATCACAAATAAAAGATACTTTAAATGTAGGTAAATACCGAGTTGTTATTATGACAGCAAATGTAGACAACTATGCTAAAAATTTTGAATTTGATGGACCTATAAATGAGTTTAAGACTGTTCCGTACAGCGATTTGATCCTTGTTAAAACTAGTCGTACTGATAATCCTGCCGACTTTTATAATTCCGATTTATTCAATGCTGATTTTGAGTTAAATGTTACTACTGCAGCTCAACCGGCAATGCCTATTACCCTGTCTCGCATGGTAGGAAAAGTACGGATTGTACCTACTGATTTGGATAAAATGCCAAGTTATGTTACCGGGGTAAAGTTTATTTCTAAGGAAACGAGTGAAAATTGTTACAGATTTAATACGAAAAATGTTCTGAATAAAGAAACTTGGGCAACTCCGTATAACCGTGCCGAATCTTATGCACTAACGCCAACAATAGCACGTGCCGATTTCTTAAAGGTGACTAACGATAACCCCGTTTCTTTTACAATGTTCCCTGTGGTAGTTGACAATCCTCACATTAATAAAGATCCTTATAAAGGGTTAACCTCTGCCGGAATCATCTATGTGCAGTTTATTTGTACGGCTCCTTATTCTCTTCCCGAATTTATTATTAAATCGAAATATGAGGTTAAGGCAAATCAGACTTTGAAGTTGACCGGTAAACTATTTAATAGTGTTGTTGGAAGCGATATCGTTGTGAATGATACATGGGATAGCACCATTATAAATAGTAGTTTCGATTAAAGAAACAACAATTATATTATGATAAAAAAACAAGAAGGAGTTTCAGAGAAGCTCCTTCTTGTTGTTTTATTGAAACTGCTCTTCATACAGAGAGTAATACTTTCCTTTGAGTTCCAACAATTCTTTGTGGCTGCCTTGTTCTATAATTTGTCCATGTTCCATAACTAGAATCCTGTTGACATTGCGAACCGTAGAAAGCCGATGGGCGATAATAAAGCTAGTCCGTCCCTCCATCAATTTATCCAGTCCCCTTTGTATAAGCAGTTCGCTGCGAGTATCGATATTGCTCGTTGCTTCATCCAAAAGCAGGATAGCGGGATTGGCTACTGCTGCACGAGCAATATTGAGCAATTGCCGTTGCCCTTGGCTAAGATTAGCTCCATCATTTTCCAACATGGTATCATACCCTTGCGGAAGACGTTTGATAAATGAATGGGCTGCGGTCAATTTGGCTGCACCTTCTACCTCACCGTCTGTGGCTTCTAATCTGCCGAAGCGGATATTTTCGCGCACTGTTCCTGTAAACAAGTGGGTGTCTTGCAGAACAATAGCCATTGAATGCCTTAAGCTTTCGCGCTTTATGTTTTTGGTAGAAACGCCATCAATAGTTATTTCTCCTGATTTTATATCAAAAAAACGGGGAAACATATTCAGTATTGTGGTTTTACCTGCTCCTGTAGTTCCTACTAGAGCAATTTTTTCTCCCGATTTTGCTTCTAAAGAAACGCCTTTCAAAATTAATTTTTCGGGCTTGTAGCCAAAATAGACATCTCGCATAGTAACGTCCCCTTTTATATTCGATAGAGTGATGGCATCGGGAGCATCCTCCGGTTCGGAAGCCTCGTCTATAACCTCAAAAATGCGTTCGGCTCCCGCTATGGCGGCTTGTATGTTGTTGTAGAGGCTGGCAAGCTCATTGATGGGGCGTCCAAACTGTCGCGAATATTGAAGAAATGCAGCCAATCCTCCCACATCGAAACCTCTGAATATGGCTAATAATGCTCCTATAATAGTCACAATTACATAATTGAGGGTGTTTAGGTTTTGCATAATCGGCATCATCATTCCGGAATATAGCTGTGCTTTTTCGGCTTTTCCTCTTAGGTTTTGATTGAGGGTATCGAAGTCGGTTTCTACTTTCTTTTCGTGTCCGAATACTTTTATAACTTTCTGACCGCTAATCATCTCCTCTATATAACCGTTTACAGCTCCTAAATCTTCTTGCTGTGTTTTGAAGTATTTCTTGCTTTGTTTTACAATCAATCGGGCACTCAAAAACATAAGGGGAACGGTAATCATTGTTACCAAAGTGAGTATCGGACTAATATAAAGCATGAGTACAAGGGTTCCTACCAAAGTTAATGCACTTGATAAAAGATCCGACAGGCTATCGGTGAGCACATCACTTATTTTGTCGACATCGTTGGTGTACCTGCTCATCAAATCGCCATGCTGATGCTTGTCGAAGTATTTGATGGGCAGTATTTCCATTTTCTTGAACAGATCCATCCGCAGACGGGTGACTGTGCGTTGTCCTATTTTATTTAGTAAACGATATTCTATGTATGTGGCTAATACCCCTACTAAATAAATAACTCCAAGAAGTAAAAGTATTTTGAATAGTCCTGGTATATTGCCCGGTATAATATAGTCGTTGATGATCGGACGGAGCATATACGAACCCAATAAACTTGATGCAATGCTCACAACAATCAAAAAAGCAATAATAAACAAGAGGCTGCGGTCACACGATAGGTATGACATGAGCCTAAAGAAGGTCTTTTTGCCCTCTTTGGCTTTTTCCGTAGGTTTTGCGTGATCTCCGTGTGCCATAAAATAGTTACGAGTTACAAGTTATGAATTACGAGTTTTTAGAATGCTAATTGTTGTGAATTATATATTTCTTGATATACTTTCGATTTTTCCATCAATTCGGTCGGCTTGCCTACTGCATCTATCTCTCCGTCTTCCAATACAATTACCCTGTCTGCCGATTGCATGGTATTTATTCGTTGGGTGATAATAAATACGGTGGTATCCTTTAGGGTTGTGTTTAGGTTGGTTCGGATTCGCTGTTCGGTATCCGAATCTACGGCACTGGTACTATCGTCAAGAATCAGTATTTTGGGTTTTCTCAACAAGGCTCTAGCAATGCAGATACGTTGCTTTTGACCTCCTGACAGATTGATGCCTCCTCTTCCCAGCTTGGTGTTATAGCCATCCGTAAAAGATAGGATAAAATCGTGGGCTTCGGCTGCTTTGGCTGCTTCTGCAATTTCTTCGTCTGTGGCATCGGGTTTGCCCCACCTTAGATTTTCGATAATAGAGCCCGAGAATAATTCGTTTTTCTGCAATACCATACCTATCTTAGAATGTAATTCATCCAAATGATAGTCTTTGACATTGACCCCGTCGATGGATATTTTTCCCGATGTGGCATCATATAATCGGGGAATAAGTTGTATCATAGAGCTTTTGGCTGATCCGGTGGCTCCTACAATGGCGATTGTTTCGCCTTGCTTGACGTGAAAGTTGATGTTTTTTAGGACATCGTTTTCTCCTCCATAATGACGGAAGAAGACATCTTGAAAAGCAACTTCGCCTTTTTCTATCCTGTGATTGTCTTGTAGACCTTCGGGCGTGTTGGCTAAAGACGGTTGGGTGTCTATCACCTCTAGAATGCGTTTGGACGAAGCCGAAGCCCTCGCAAATGTCATGATAGTCATCGACAGCATCATCAACGACATAAGTATCTGCGACAGGTAATTGACAAAAGAAATAAGTTCGCCCACCTTTAAGCTGCCTGATACTACTTTTTGTCCTCCGATCCATAAAATAAGGATAACAGACACGTTCATTACCAATTGCATAAGGGGGAATACCGAAACCACTATATTGGATGCACGGATAACCATATCCCGCAGGTCTTCGCTGCTGTTGGCAAATTTTTTCGCCTCGAAATCTTCTCTGACAAATGATTTTACGACTCTTATATTTATGAGGTTTTCGCGAACGATACCGTTCAAGTGATCTACCTTTTGCTGTACTTTTATGAATAAGGGGAATCCTTTTCTCAAAATAAGATATATGCCTATACTCAATACCGGAATCATACCGATAAGAATCAATGACAAACCTGCATTTATTTTTACAACAAAAAAGATTGACATAAAAAGCATGAGGGGCGAACGTAGCAAAATTCGCATCGATATAAGTATCACTTGCTGAATTTTGGATATATCGTTTGTCAGGCGTGTAATGAGGGATGCCGAATTGAATCGGTCTATATCCGAAAATGATAATTGTTGTATCTTGTTGAACAGCTCGGTTCGAAGGTCTGTCCCAAAGCCGATGGATGTACGGGATGACACAGAGATATTAATGATACTTGCAACTAATCCTGCTACGGAAATTAATATCATGTATCCTCCTATTTGCGTAATTACCGAAAGGTTACGAGGCATAACCCCATTGTCGATAATTTTAGCCATCAGTAGGGGTTGCACTGTTTCGCACAATACAAAAATGAGGACAAGGAAAGGGCTGATCGCCAAACTAAGCTTGTATTTTTTTAGAATTTGCCAGTATTTTTTCATTTATATATTAATGAATATTTTTGCCGTAAGGGTGTATTGCGTACGCCCGATCAATATTAATGGTTTGGTAAACGGGCGTATGCAATACGCCCCTACACTTGTAACTTGTAACTAATTACTTGTAACTGATTTATTATATCCAGCCTTTTTCTTTATACCAGTTTACCGATTCTATCAAACCACGTTCGAGGTTGTATTGTGGTGTGAAGGGCAAATCTTGTGCCAAAGGTTGAGTATCGCACTCCCAATTGCGTTGTTTCATTATCTTATATTTGTCACGATTGAGTGTCGACGGCTTTTTCGTTATCTTAGAGATGCTTTCGGCAATAATTGAAATTAATTTCAAGATACAAAGTGGCACTTTGATGCTTAAAACATGTTTTTTACCTAATACTTTTTTTACCAAAGCCGTATATTCTTTGTCGGTATAAACATCTCCATCTGCCACAAAATAACTCTTGTTTTTTAGAGGGCTTTCCAATGCTAAAAATGCAGCATCTACCAAGTCTTTTACATATATAAAAGTCAAGTGTTGAGGCTTGAAACCTGCTCCTACATCTAACCCCGACTTTACGGTTTTCAGCATCAAAAAATAGTCTTTTTCACGAGGACCGTATACACCTGTCGGACGAAGTATCATGTACGGAAAATCGGTAATGTTCTGCAAATATTGTTCCGCTTTTAATTTGCTGATTCCGTAAGCGGTATTTGGATGGGGTGTGTTAGTCAATTTAATAGGGGTGTAATTAATTTCATCACCCACACCAAAGGCGCTGAGACTGCTCATTAATAGAAACTTATCGGGAACACACTGTGCTTCCTGCAAAGCTTCTACAAAATTGACTGTATTTTGATAATTGATATAGTCGAATTCTTTCGGGTCGAGGCACTTAGTTATTCCTGCATTGTGAATAATGTAGTCAGGCTTCCCGAAAGTATTTTTGAACTCTCTTAATTGCTCTGTCAGTTTTTCTTTGTTGTTGAAGTTCAGTTCTATAAATAATATATTGCTGTCTTGCAGATATTCTCGGCTGCTGCTTTTACGAACGCCTGCCCATGTTTGAAAGCCTAAACTTAAGGCTTTTTCGACTAAGAAACTTCCGATAAAACCGCTGGCACCTGTTATTATAATTTTTTTCAAAAGGTTTTGTTGAAGGGTTAAAATTATCCTATTTTTTTGCTTAAATACCATATTACGATACCACAATATGGTTTGAACATATTATTGTGATCTTTGCTATCCCAATTTTTAATATGCTCTTGAATTTCAGATTTTTTCCAATTACCGTTCTTTTTACTCAAATTAGTCAAAGATTGAACTACACCCTCCAAAGCCTTTCGCCTGTTCTTTTTCAGTAATGGGTGATTCAAATTTAATAAATTTAGCATTTGAGTATTGGCGGTGGTATTAGACGATTTTATTAATCCGTCTTTAGAACCATAACTGATAGTAGAAATAAAAACTTCATCAAAATTAAATATAAGATCCTCTTCTCCTTTACTCTTATCACAATGAAATTTATCATTATTAATAGCACCAGGACAACATATAACCATGTTTTGATAGTTTAGTTTGAGATTGTCGTGGTTTGTCCTGCTCAAGATGTGATCTATCCTACTTGTTTCATTACTATTTGAATCTTTTACAGGGATTCGCCTCATACAATAAGCACAGATATAGCCTTGTTCTTTCAATAGAGATTCTCTTAATTCAGGTATTGCCTGATAGTCAACTCCCGGTGTTAAACGATATTCAGTCCATTCCTTAGGTTCGAGACCTTCATTAATTTTCTTCATCGTTCTCAATTGTGAAATTTAACATGGCTTCTGCCTTAGCAAGATCAGGTAATTTATCGTCAAAACGATTTTTTAATTTTTTCAGTAAATTATTAGCCTCTTTAATTTTATCATTATCTATCAGATCAAAAAGTGTAGTGAGTTCTTTATCAATTCTTAAATCTCTAGGAACTTGATCTAATATAACTTCTGTAATTGTAGAAACATCCATACCGTAAGTCTCAATTTCTTTGATACTGTATTGGTCTGTTTTGGAGTAGTTCAGTTTGTATACTATATTTTCTTCATTACTCTCTACACCAGTCATAACCATTGGTGCATGTGTTGTAACAATAAACTGTATTAGAGGAAATGAATTTCGTAATCCTTTTAGTACTAATGCTTGTAGTGTTGGGTGTAGATGCAAATCTATTTCATCTATGAGAACTGTACCTCTAGTTTTTTTTGCACTCTCCAACCCATAAATGCCTCTATTCAATAAAGCACAGCGAAAGGCAATATCTGTAACGATATTTACTAATCTTCTGTATCCATCAGATAGATATTCGGCATCTATTTCTCTACCATCAATAAAAATATAATAGACTTTCTTTTGATTTGCCCTTATTTGCATGTCCTTGATAATATTGCAACCATCGGAACCTAGTGCTGAAATAATAGCATTGCGAACAATTTCTATCTCTTGTTCATTTTTTTGACTTTCTTGCAAAATTAATAAACGTTTAATCCAATACGGAAAGAAACCTTCGCCTTCCAAACATTCATAATATCCAAATGAAGATTTTTGAGCAGAGGATTGAAATTTTTTTGAATCTATTTTCCTAGATGTATGAATATCTTCTGTTGAAAATGCGGCAAAAAGAGGAAGAGCATAGACTTGACCAGACTCTTTATTCATAAAATTATCATATAGTGATATAGCATAGTCTCTATAATCAGTTATGCCGGATATTAAAAAACGACTGTTCTTCTTGCTATTTTTAGCTAATCGATAGATGTGGAAGCTATCTACTGATTTATACCGATCGGGATCATCTCTATAGAGTTCGTCGTACATATCTTCATTACAAATAAAATCCAAAATGATAGGTTTTTCAGGTAGGAGAATGCCATCTTTTTCTTCTATGGCGAAATCATCAAAACGAGGGCCCATCCATTTTGTGTTTTCGTCACTAAATCCGGAGAAAAATGCACTAAGCACATACTTACATGCTTTGAGAATGGATGTTTTTCCACTTGCATTATCTCCTATTAATAAATTTATTCCTCGCTTAAATTCTATAGTTTGTTCGGTATAGCACCTGAAATTTTTTAGCTCTATTTGTTTCATGTTTTTTTACAATCTACTAATTTTTTTCATTCGATCACGAAGTGATATTGATTGCTCAAAAGTACAAACTTATTTTTGTCCTAACCACTCGCTTATCATTTTTCTAGAGCTTGCTCAACTAATTCTATAAATTTAGCATGAGTTTGTATGCAATTGTAAGTCAGAATAAATCGGAATGATTATATTTGTATCTGCAAGTAACTGAAATAGGTCTTTTGACCTAAATAGATATAATTATGAGTACAGAAAAGATACCCCAAAAGACCACTCCCAGAAGGAAAAAAAGTGATATAATTGCTGCAACTGTCAGCTTCTTTAATAACAACACAAGTAATTTTTACAACTACAAACAGATAGGTGCCGAGCTGGGTATCAAAAAACAACCCGAACGTTTACTGTTGATGACTATACTTGACGATTTGGTGGAAGATGCTTTTATAACAGAAGTAAGTAAAGGAAAATACAAATCGAATACCAGAGGCGGACTTCTCGAGGGAGTATTTGAAAGAAGAAGCAGTGGCAAGAACTTTCTTGTTCCTG
This sequence comes from Dysgonomonas sp., assembly GCA_031546965.1. GTDB lineage: Bacteria > Bacteroidota > Bacteroidia > Bacteroidales > Dysgonomonadaceae > Dysgonomonas_A. Next base: position 17,180 of record JAVBJR010000904.1, on the reverse strand, counting down.
ATGATGGCAGCGAAAAAATATTTGTAGCCGAACGCAATTCGGCTCATGCCATGAATGGAGACAGAGTGCGCATACAGATGCTTGCCAAGCGTAAAGGTAGAATATCGGAAGGCGAAATTATAGAAATACTCGAGAGGAAGCAAACCCGCTTTGTGGGAACATTGAATGTTCAGAAGCAATTTGCATTTCTTGAAATGGATAGTAAGATTCTAGCGAACGATATTTTTATCCCCAGAGACAAACTGAAGGGCGGTAAAACCGGAGATAAAGCTCTTGTGGAAATTACAGAATGGCCCGAACGTGCAAAAAATCCCGTAGGAAAAGTATTAGATATATTGGGAGAAGCCGGATCAAATGACGCCGAAATGCACGCTATTTTAGCCGAATTTGGTTTGCCTTATAAATACCCTGAGAATGTAACGGCAGAAGCCGAAAAAATATCGGATGTTATAACCGCCGAAGAAATTGCTAAACGCGAAGACTTCCGATCGGTTACTACATTTACTATCGACCCTCGTGATGCGAAGGATTTTGATGATGCTCTTTCGATCCGTCAATTAGGAAATGGAAATTGGGAAGTGGGTGTGCATATTGCCGACGTAACCCATTATGTAATTCCCGGAGGCATTATCGATAAAGAAGGTGAGGAACGTGCAACGTCAGTTTACTTGGTAGACCGTACGATACCTATGTTACCAGAGCGATTGAGTAACGGATTGTGTTCGCTTCGCCCTAATGAAGAAAAATTATGTTATTCGGCTATTTTTGAGTTGAATGATAACGCAGAGATAAAAAAATACAGAATAGGTCGTACCATTATAAATTCTGACAGACGATTTACTTACGAAGAAGCTCAAGATATCATAGAAACCGGAGAAGGCGACTTCAAAGAAGATGTCTTAAAACTAGATGAACTTGCTAAAAAACTACGGGCAAAACGTTTCGAAAATGGAGCCATCGGTTTTGAACGTGAAGAGGTTCGTTTCGAAATCGACCCTAATGGAAAACCATTAAGCGTATATTTCAAAGAGCAAAAAGACTCCAATAAGCTGATCGAAGAATTTATGCTATTGGCAAATAAAACAGTAGCCGAATTTATCGGAAAAGTAGCTAAAGGTAAAACTGCTAAAACATTTGTATATCGTATACATGATGTGCCTAATCCCGAAAAAATGGCAAATCTGTCACAATTTATACGTACCTTCGGCTATAAGGTGAAAATTGAAGGAAGCAATACGGCGGTAGCTAAATCAATCAACCAATTGTTAGATGATGTGCACAACAAACCCGAAGAAAATCTGATCTCAACTATTGCTATTCGTGCTATGGCTAAGGCTGTATATTCTACATCCAATATAGGTCATTACGGATTGGCATTTGATTATTATACACACTTTACATCGCCCATCCGTCGTTATCCTGATATGATGGTTCACCGTTTGTTGACCCTTTATATGGAAGGAGGACGCAGTGCGAGCGAGCAACAAACCGAAGACGAATGTAAACATTGTTCGGATATGGAGCAATTGGCGGCGAATGCCGAGCGTGCTTCTATCAAATACAAACAAGTAGAGTTTATGTCAGACAAAATTGGAATTGTATTTAAAGCTGTTATTTCAGGTGTTGCCGAATGGGGTGTATACGCCGAAATCGAAGAAAACAAGTGCGAAGGGCTTGTGCCTATGCGTGAACTGGATGACGATTTCTACGAATTTGATGAAAAAAATTACTGTTTGAGAGGTCGTCGTACCAAAAAAGAATATCGTTTGGGAGACGAAATCAATGTGAAGGTTGTAAGAACTAATCTCGAAAGAAAGCAATTGGATTTTACTATTGTAGAGTAAAGTATTTTTTTTAATTTTACAGGTTTAAATCAAAATAATGGGATTTATATCCCTATGAACTAATAGATAAATGCTGGATGTTTTTTAACTCAATTGAATTTTTACTGTTTTTTACAATAGTCTTCTTTCTTTATTGGTTTGTTTTTAACAAATCCCTCAAGATACAGAATTTCTTTTTAGTTATTTGTAGTTATTTTTTCTACGCATGCTGGGATTGGAGATTTTTGTTTTTGCTAATATTCTCTACAGTTTTAGATTATGTGTCAGGTATTCAGATAGATAAGTCTTCTAGTCAAGCGAAACGTAAATTTTGGCTTATACTGAGTGTAGGGATTAATTTGGGTTTTTTAGGTTTTTTCAAGTATTGTAATTTTTTCATAGAATCATTTGCGGAGTTACTTCATTCCGTAGGGTTCACTCCTCACTATACGACATTAAGTATCATCCTCCCCGTAGGTATATCATTCTATACTTTCCATGGATTGTCTTATGTGTTTGATATTTACAACAAAAAAATAAAGCCCTCACATAATTGGAGCGAATATACATTGTTCGTGAGTTTCTTTCCATTATTGGTTGCAGGACCTATTGAAAGAGCAACACATTTGTTACCACAAGTCGAAAAACCACGTACCTTCAATTATACGAAGGCAGTAGATGGTTTGAGACAAATTCTATGGGGATTGGTAAAGAAGATAGTTGTTGCCGATAATTGTGCCGGTCTAGTGAATACTATATTTCAAAACCATGAGCATTATTCGGGTAGTACATTGGCTTTAGGTGCCATCCTTTTTTCAATACAAATTTATGGAGATTTCTCCGGTTATTCGGATATTGCACTAGGTGCCGCCCGATTGTTGGGTTTTGAGCTTTTACAGAACTTTCGTTTCCCTTATTTTTCTAGAGATATAGCCGAACATTGGCGAAGATGGCATATCTCGTTAACATCATGGTTCAAAGATTACCTATATATTCCTTTAGGTGGTAGTAGAGGTGGTATGGCTAAAACGATTCGTAATACGTTTATTATTTTTCTTGTTAGTGGATTTTGGCATGGAGCCAATTGGACTTTTTTGATGTGGGGCGGTTTGAATGCTTTGTTTATTATACCTTCGATCGTTTTCAAAACTAATCGAAAAAACCTTAATACGGTTGCTGAAGGACGACTTTTTCCGAATTTGAGAGAATTGAGTCAACTGATTCTCACATTTTCACTGTCTAGCTTTGCTTGGATATTTTTTAGGTCTGAGAGTATATCAGCATCATTTATATTTATAAAAGAAATGTTCTCCGAAAGTTTCTTTCAACGACCATCCGTTATGTCAGGGAGTATTTTGTTGATAGTTGCTGTATTCATGATGATCGAATGGATGGGGAGAGAAAATAAATATGCGATAGAGAAGTTTGGATTGAAGTGGAAAGCTCCATTCAGATGGGCATTTTATTATGCATTAATTTTGGTAATTATGCTTTTGGGAGGCTCATCACAACAATTTATTTATTTTCAGTTTTGAATATGAAATCATTTTTAAAAACAATATTACGTTTTTTACTTCTGCCGATTGTAATTTTTATTTTTGCAGTAGTCGGTTATTTTATTTTTGACCCGTTCAAAGCCCTTTATTCGTACGACAGTTATACTCATTCGCATGCCAATAGAGATTATTATGGATTGGAGAACTTCAAAAAGAGGTATCCGCAACAAAAATATAATTCATTTATTTTTGGCAGTTCGCGTACACTTGCCTACAGGGCGAGTTCTTGGGTAAAGCATTTAGATCAAGATTCGCATCCTTATATGATGGATGGTTATGGGGAAAATATATATGGTATTTATCATAAAATTCTCTATTTAGATTCTTTGAATGTTGAGATAAAAAATGCCCTGATCATCTTGGATACAGATGCAACACTAATGAATGATGAACCCTTGAAAAATCTTTTTTTATTCACAAAGCATCCCGAAATATCAAAGAAGAGTATGTGGAGTTTTCAACTCGAAAATTTCGAAGCATATCTTAATCCAAATATGGTTTTGAGGTACTACTTATATCGGTTTGGGGGAATGAAAAACGAGTTTATATACACATATTTGGGAAATATAAGAGCTTCGGTCGATAGCATCAGTAATGAGTTGCGACGCGAGGATTTGGAAAAACAAATTAAGACTGACCCAAATTTTTTTAATAGACCTGTATTTTATGAACGAATTAAAGGAGAAGTAGTTGTTAATAAACAGATAACACCCCATATTAACGAAATGCTGGTGGATATTGCTCATGTATTTGAAAAACAGCACACCAATTACAAGATAATCATAGGACCCGATTATGAGATGAAGAAGTATGCAGAAAACGATCGTCTGACTTTAGAAAAAATATTTGGGAAAGATCATATTTATGACTTCTCAGGAAAGAATAGCTTCACAGAATTGAAAACTAATTATTACGAAAATTCACACTATCGACCGATGATAGGTGACAGTATAATGAATTATATATACAAAAAATAATATAACAAAATTATAACATAACATGAAAAAAGTAGTGTTGATCCGTCACGGCGAAAGTGTATGGAACTTAGAAAACAGATTTACAGGTTGGACAGATGTTGATTTAACTGAAACAGGTGTTAAAGAGGCAATTAAAGCCGGTAAACTTTTAAAAGAAAAAGGATTTAAATTCGAGAAAGCGTATACTTCATATTTGAAGAGAGCGAATAAGACATTGAATACTATCCTAGATCAAATGGATTTAGATTGGATTCCTGTTGAAAAATCGTGGCGTTTGAACGAAAAGCATTACGGTATGCTTCAAGGTTTGAACAAAGCCGAAACTGCTGAAAAATATGGCGATGAGCAAGTACTTATCTGGAGACGCAGCTACGATGTGCCTCCTACTGCACTTGATCCGTCAGATCCACGTTCGGCTTCGCAAGACCCACGTTATGCAGATGTCCCACCGGCATTTATTCCTGAAACAGAGGCATTGAAAGATACAGTTGATCGTATTCTTCCTTACTGGTTAGAAGTTATCTATCCTGCTTTGGAAAAACATGATGAGATTATTGTTGCTGCTCATGGTAACAGTTTACGTGGTATTATCAAATATCTGAAAGGAATTTCGGACGAGGATATCGTATCGTTGAATCTTCCAACAGCCGTTCCTTACTTGTTTGAGTTTGATGATAACTTGAAACTTGTAAATGATGAGTTCTTAGGTGATCCTGAGGAAATCAAGAAATTGATGGATGCTGTAGCAAATCAAGGAAAAAAGAAATAAGGTTAAACTTTATTATAACAAAACGCCGTTGTTCAATTGAACGACGGCGTTTTTATTTTGTTAGAAATAGTTGATCATGTTTTCTGTTTTATAGATAAAACCAATCGTTAATTATGCTTTATGAAAGGGCTTTATATCAGAGTTTTGCCATTTTAGGGAAAACGTTTAAAGAATATTTATTTTAAATGGCTGTATATCTTCAACAAATCACTAATTTAGATGTTCATTATTACACAGTACATAAAATAATATAAAACTTATAAAATATGAAAATTGGATTTGTTGGTTTAGGCAAAATGGGTGGCAAAATGGTTGAACGCCTATTGAATCATGGACACGAAGTTGTAGTATATAATTTAACTCCAAAAGAAGTAGATGAGGCTGTAAGCAAAGGCGCTGTAGCTGCCAAAGACTTGACCGACTTAGTTGGGAAATTAGACGGACGTAAATTAGTATGGTTGATGGTTCCTGCTGGAAAACCCGTAGAACAAAACATAGCAGAGCTTGTTTCGCTATTAGGTAAAGACGATATTATTGTCGACGGAGGAAACAGCTACTGGAGAGAAACAGTAGAACGTGGTAAAAAAGTTGCCGAAAAAGGCATTCATTATATAGATTGTGGCACTAGCGGTGGAGTTTGGGGACTTCAAAACGGTTATTGTTTGATGTACGGCGGCGAAAAAGGTGCTTGTGATTTTGCTGAACCTATCTTCAAATCATTAGCTCCCGAAAACGGCTATATCCGTTGCGGCGAAAGTGGTTCGGGACACATGGTGAAAATGGTTCACAATGGTATCGAATACGGAATGATGCAGGCTTATGCCGAAGGTTTCGAGATAATGAAAAAATCGCCTTACGATGTTGATTTAGAAAAAATCTCTCGCGTATGGATGCAAGGTTCGGTAGTTCGTTCGTGGTTACTTGAGTTGATCGGCAACGCATTGGAAGGAAATGAAGAGTTGAATGGCATCAAACCTTATGTGTCTGATAGTGGCGAAGGTCGTTGGACAGTACAAACGGCTATTGATTTTGATGTACCTGCTCATGCAATTACAGCATCGTTGTTTTCTCGTTTCGAATCGAGAGAAAATGATTCTTACGCCTATAAACTATTGTCTGCCATGAGAAATCAATTTGGTGGTCACGAGATAAAAAAAGACTAAGGTCGCTTGAAGGGGCGTATTGCATACGCCCTCAAATAAACTGATATCTGTATCAAACGGGCGTATGCAATACGCCCCTACTAAAGAAAAATGTTTATGAAAAAAATAACAGATCAGGTTTTGGTGATTTTTGGTGCGTCGGGCGACTTGACGTATCGAAAACTGGTTCCGGCTCTTTTTGACCTGTACAAGCAAAAATCTTTGCCCGATAATTTTGTCATGCTGGGGGTTGCACGCAGCTCTTTTACCGACGAGTCGTTCAGAGAGAAAATGATTGTCGGAATACGTCAGTTTGCAATATCTAAAGATGCCCCGGAAAAGGATATAAAAGACTTTGCCGAAAAACTGTTCTATCTATCAATAAATACCGATGATGGGGGCGAATACTTAAAACTGACCTCTCGTCTCAATGAGTTTGATGAGGAAAAAGGAACAGACGGCAATTATTTATTCTATCTGTCGACACCTCCTAATCTATATCCTCTGATACCTAAATTCTTGGCTAAAGAGGGCTTAAATAAAAGCAAAGGTAAAATAAGACGGATTGTAATAGAGAAACCTTTCGGCAATGATTTGAAGTCGGCAGTAGCACTCAACAAAAGTTTGTTGAACGACTACAAGGAAGATCAGATATACCGTATGGATCATTATCTAGGTAAGGAAACGGTTCAAAACATGTTGGTTACACGTTTCTCCAATAGTATCTACGAACCGTTGTGGAATCGTAACTATATTCACCATGTAGAAATTACTGCTGCCGAAAGTATCGGTGTAGAGGGTCGCGGCGGATATTACGATCATTCGGGGGCAATGCGTGATATGATTCAGAATCACCTGTTTCAGTTGCTGGCTTTGGTGGCTATGGAACCTCCTACGGTGATAGAATCGGATGCCATCAGAAACGAAAAGCTGAAAGTATTTCAAGCCATACGTCCTTTGAGTCAGAAAGATATAGAGAATAATGTATTACGAGGTCAATATACTGCTGCCAAAGTTAAACGTGTTCCTCAAAATGGTTATAGGGAAGAAAAAGGGGTAGATCCCAACTCTCGTACCGAGACTTATGTGGCAATAAAAATGTTTATCGATAACTGGCGCTGGGGTGGTGTACCGTTCTATGTTCGTACCGGAAAGCAGTTGCCTACCCGTGTGTCGGAAGTAGTTATACATTTCAAGCCTACGCCCCTCAACTTATTTGTGGATAATAAAGAGTATTGTAGCGACGGAAATGTACTGGTAATACGTATACATCCTGATGAAGGTATCTTATTGAAAACGGGTATGAAAGTTCCGGGTAGCGGATATAAAGTGAAGGATGTGAATATGGATTTTCTTTATTCGCAGCTTCAAGATACGTATGTTCCGGGAGCTTACGAACGTTTGTTGCTCGATGCCATGTTGGGCGATTCTACCTTATATACACGTGGTGATGCTTTGGAACATGCCTGGAAGTTTGTTCAACCTATATTAGATTATTGGGAATCTGATCCGGATGCACCTCTATATGGCTATCCTTGCGGAACATGGGGACCTGCGGGTGCCGATGATTTGATCGAGGGTGCAAATATGAAGTGGAGAAATCCCTGTAAGAATTTATCAGACGATGGTATTTATTGCGAATTATAATGTAAAGAGTTGACTAGTTTACGAGCTTACAAGTTTACGAAACTTGTGAATTTGTTTACTGACAACCTGTTTACTAACAATAATAAGATGGATAAACAAATTAATATATACAAAGATGTTGAAGCCTTGAGTGAGGGCTTTACGCTATTATTGAAAGAAGAATTAGCAAAACGTGACATTGTGCATGTTTCGCTTTCGGGTGGTTCAACACCAAAGGCTCTTTTTGATTATTGGACAGCCAATTGCCGGGAATCTATCGACTGGAATAGGATTGCTTTTTATTGGGGAGATGAGCGTTGCGTGCCTCCTACAGACGAAATGAGTAATTTCGGAATGACTAAGAGCCTCTTATTTGATAAGATACCTACAATAGATCAACATAAAATTTACCGCATACAGGGCGAAAACGAACCTAATGAAGAAGCCCGAAGGTATACGGCTATTATAGATAAATGTCTTCCGAAAGAAAACGGTCTCCCCCAATTCGATATTATGATGCTTGGTATGGGCGACGATGGGCATACAGTTTCTATATTTCCCAATCGGATAGATTTGTGGAATGTAGAGGCTGATTGCATAACGGCACAGCATCCCGATACAGGTATGGAAAGGGTTAGCTTAACGGGGCGTATTGTCAATAATGCCCGCAATATTGTTTTTTTGGTAACAGGAAAAAATAAAGCAGAAAAGGTAAAACAGTTAGTAGAAAACAGAAAAGCGTTCATAAATATTTATCCGGCAGCAAAGGTAAACCCTGTAAATGGAAAACTTTTTTGGATGTTAGACGAGGATGCTGCAAGGCTCTTGTAGAAAAAAGAAAAATCATAATATCTGATCCATTGCCAATTTACGGTGATGGATTTTTTTATTACAGCGTAACTGTCAACACATACTTATAACGTGTACCTGCCACAAACGTACCCGTAGATACAAGTGACGTTGTATGTACTACAGGCAACCCCAAGAGGGTGAATGTTAATGAGACTGTCAATTGGCTTCCTACATTATTGGCGAGTGTAAAAGGATTTACAATGATATCTACATAGCCCAATTGAGAAGTTGTTACCGCTTGGTTGGTTGTGACAGATGGGGCAAAAGCAACAGCCGTGTTTGGCGTGAGTGTAGAAGTTGCAAGGTTTAATGTTCCCGTATTGGTAATGGCAGAGCCGCTTAAAACGATTTTAGTTAATGTGCCCGGTAATAAAAGACTTTTTACTTGGAACGAAAGTAATACCATTTGGTGTCGGAATGGTAATGTAATAGCCGGCGATGAACCATTGGTTGCCGCAGATGTCGCATTCATTATATCTGCACCGGCTAATGAAACTTGAGTAGATTGATCTGTAGGTAAGGTATAATTTACAATCATAGAATTTGTGGCGGCGGTACTCGAATAGGGATAATACGCATAAAAAATCACATTATTTGCCACATTATGCGGACGTGGGAAATAGATGGGAGAACTATTAGCCGTTAATACTCCGGATGTCCCAACAGTGTGCTGAACATTATTCCGATCAATATAAGGGAGCGATGTTCCGGTTGCCAAACGCATATAAACTCCTACATTATCGCCCGGAGACCACGAAACAACGTTGCTTGAGTTAGTCCATGTGGTTCTGGTTGCAGGTATGGTTTTGTCTATCCATTCTCCAAATTCAACGGAAGTTTTTATCAATTGGTTATCTTCGGCAACTACAATGTTTGAAGTGGAACGGGTGTTTTTAAATTCTTTATTGCCAGCAGGATAGTTCGATATAGAAATTATAGCAGGTACATTATCCCCTACATTATGAGGATCGATATTTTCTTGCAGATTTTGATCCGACAATGTACACCTCGAAAATAAGGAAAGAAATGTTACTAAAATCAGTAACATTTTATACAAGTATTTCGTTGAACTGTTTTTCAACATTCGATATTAAGTATTTGAAGGAAATTAATCCCGTAGAGACACACTGCATGCGTCTAAAATATAAGACTGTGTTTTTTAGGCGCATGCCATACGTCTCTACGGAATTTACAAAATGCAACAATATGTGTTGATATACTTAAAGCAGATTACAATACACTCACCGAACCACCTGCACCTGTTGCCCAATCGGCTACAGTAGCAGTTGCCGTTACAGCAGTAAGAGAGAAGGTAAAGGTGATTAAATGCGCACTTCCTGCAACTGTTGTGAGGGTCAAAGGAACATTGCTGTATGTTACATTGGAGGCTCCGCCTGCCGGTTTGATAACGATATCAAATAAATAACTTGCAGCAGCACTTGTCATGACAGGCGAATTGGCATTTGTTCCCGTTGTGGTTATATTAACTCCTGCGGGCAAACTTGTTGCCGTAAAAGCAGGCATATCCACATTAGTTGCGAAGGTGCAAATTCCGGTACCTACAACCATATTCACAAGAGTTGGTTGTGATTTTACAGTTAAAGAAACTACAGTATTACCTGTTGCCGGATAGGTTGTACCCGATTTGAAAGCAAACTGCAATTGGGTAAGTACATGTTGGAAATTTGTAACAGGATTTACTGCAGCAGCAGATCCAATCTTATATCCTGTAGCTGAAGCCCACATTACATCCTCTTGTCCTGTAATAGTATGCGTTACAACAGGGCTTGTTCCAGCTCCGGCGGCTGTTGTTTGAGGGGCTTGAGGCGAAAATGCAAAGAAGTACACAGTAGTACCATCCGAAGGATAATAATAGGATCCGCTTCCGAATGTAATAGCATGTCCAGCATCACCCGATACAGTGGCATTATCATTGTTTATCACATTTGTGCTTCCTGCTTTCCATGCCGCATTATAAGCATAAATACCTATTGGTAAACTTGTCGAAAAATTCTCGTTCACGGGTCCCGATCTTAAAGTAACCGCCTTTACGGAGGCATTCATTTTAATCTCGTTAGACTTATCTACGGGAGTATTATTATCATCATCCTTACAGCTAACAAGCAGTAAGGAGAGAGCTAAAGAAGAAAAAATTAATTTATTCATAATTGAAATGTAAAAAAATGTATAAAAAGTTTCATCCCTTTATAAACAAAGGTAGAGGCGAATTGTTTAGTGAGACGATTTTAACAGAAAGGCAATATATTCATGTTTAAATGGGTATGCTTTATCTATACTATAACGGATAATCCGAAATAGAAACAGTAAAGAAGACACGAAAAAAAGTATAATATTTGTCACTTTTGTTGCTTTTTCAATGTTTATTGGTTGATATATAGTGGTTTATAAAAATGGCAAAAGGGACATTAATTTGTACTATTTGTCACCCATTGTGTCACTAAATAGGCGGGGTTGTTACCTTATAGACATTAGGGTTGAATATTTTTTTGATTATATTTGTGAAATAGGAAATCAATCATAAAATAATATCCATGAAACAAAAAATACTAAAGACTTGTATCCTTGTGGGTTCAGTCTTCCTTTCCTCTTTAATCAGCCCGAGTACTGCAAATGCTCAGGATATGATGGGAAAGACCGGATTTCTTAAAGTTTGGGGTGGTTTGAAAGAGAAACAATCCGAAAGTCAACTGCCTCATGGTAAAGCACCCTTTCAAACTTCGAAGAGGAAGGCAAAACAAAACATCCCTACAAAATTAATCCCTACACAAGAAGGTGAGTGGATCATTTCTGATGGATGGGAGTTAGGATCTGCAACTCAAGTAATAGAATCTAAAGAATCTATTTTTAGTCCAAATTTCGATACAAAAGACTGGTATAATGCAACTGTTCCCGGAACGGTGCTTACCACCCTTGTCAATCAAGGTGAATATCCCGATCCTTACTTCGGGCTTAACAATATGGCTATCCCCGATTCATTAGCCTATATCAAATGGTGGTACCGTACTTCTTTTGATTCTCCCGTAAATACAGACGGAAAAAGAGTGCGCCTCTTATTGAACGGCATAAACTACCGAGCAGAGATTTTCTTAAACGGACATAAGCTGGGTAATATTGCAGGAGCTTTTATTCGTGGCGAATTTGATGTTACATCACTCATCAAATCGAGTGGCAAAAATATATTAGGCATATTGGTTTCACCTCCCGATAATCCGGGAATATCGCACGAGCAATCGATGGTTGCCGGTCAAGGATTGAATGGTGGTCAACTAAGTTTAGACGGACCTACTTTTGTTGCCTCTATCGGTTGGGATTGGATACCGGGTATTCGCGATCGAAACATGGGTATTTGGCAAGATGTACGATTGAAAGTAGGGAATAATGTTACTATCGGCGATCCGCAGGTGGTTACTAATCTGCCTTTGCCCGATACTACAAAAGCGACCGTAAAGATTATTGTTCCATTGAGAAACTTGTCGGACGCTTCTGTACAGGGAGTATTGTCTGCCAAATTTCAAGGTGTGAACATTAACCTGCCTTATAGCTTGAAGGCAAAGGAAACGAAAACTTTGGTTTTTGATCCTGCCGGTTTTAAGGAGCTGAATATAAAGAACCCACGACTTTGGTGGCCTATCGGTTATGGTGTACCCAACCTTTATAATCTCGAATTGCAGGCAAGTGTTGGAACAACGCCTTCTGACTTGAAAAAGTTGCGCTTCGGTATCCGTGAGCTGTCGTACGAATTGATGATAAATACCCCTGCTAAAGGAGATCACCGAGTTGCCTACACTCCTGTGGACGCGGCAATGAATGACAAACCGATTTTCGATTATGAGAATGTAGTGAAAGTGGGCGATCCTAAATTAAATAGAACGATTCCTACTTTACAAAAGGGTGTGGATGAAACTACCGTTTTTGAACAACTATCAAATGACGATCCGGTAGGGCAATATCTTGTATTTCGGGTAAATGGTGTCCGTATTTTTATTAAAGGAGGTACATTCGGGATGGATGATGCGATGAAACGTATCTCCCGTGAAAGATTTTCAATTTACTTTCAATTGCATAAAGATGCTAATTTTAACCTGATCCGCAATTGGGTGGGCGAAAACACCGAAGAATTGTTCTACGATATGGCAGACGAATATGGTATGCTTGTATGGAATGATTTTTGGATTACAACAGACGATACGGTAGAGCCAAACGATTATCAATTGTTTATGAAGAATGCAACGGATGTAGTACGTCGTTTCAGAACTCACCCGTCTATAGCCCTTTGGTGTCCTCGTAACGAAGGATATTCTCCCGAAGGAATGGAACCTCAAATGGCAAAAATGATGGCAACGGAAGACCCTACACGTCATTATCACGGAAACTCTCGTTTCTTGAATGCTGTAAACAGTGGACCTTACGGATTCTTCAAAGATCAGTCGCGTTACTATACCGAAATTGCCGAAGGTTTCAATACCGAATTTGGCGCTCAGGCTATACCAACGGCTAATACTATACGTAAGTTTATAGCTAAGGAAGATCAATGGCCCATCAATGATGTGTGGGCGTATCACGATCTTCATCATACGACACACTTCTTTCAGGATTTTATGGCGGCTGTAAACAGTTATGGTAAAGCCAACAGCATGGAAGACTTTTCTAAAAAAGCCCAAATGGTAACTTACGATACTTGGAGAGCCATGATCGAATCGTGGAACAGCCGTATGTGGAACAATACAACAGGTCTTATCCTGTGGATGAGCCATCCGTCGTGGTACAGTATGACATGGCAAACTTATACTTACGATTACGAAACTCCGGGGTCGTACTTCGGGGCTAAGAAAGCGCAGGAGCCTCTACACATCCAAATGAATCTGCCTGATAATAGGGTAGTGATTGTAAACTCTACCCGTGAGGGGTATAAAAATATGACAGTTACGGTTCGCTATTTCCATATAACAGGTAAAGAGTACTTCAATAAGACTGCAAAATACGATGTTCCTGCCAATGGAAAGGTGGATTGCTTTATTCCCGAATTACCTACTAAAGATGTGCCAAAATATACATTGGTTCGTCTCGAGTTGAGGGATGGTAAAGGAAATATTGTATCAATAAATGACTATTGGAAAAATGGAGGAAATATACAATCTAATCAGGCATTAAATGCTTTGGGTAAACCCGAGTTGAAGTTGACTTTGAAGAAGAGTATAGGTTCTAAATTTATTTATGAGCTGGAGAATACTTCAACCGAATTTGCTGTGGCTGTTAAGTTAAATGCTAAAAGTACAGCAACAGGAGAGATTATTCTGCCTGCTTATTTCTCCGATGGTTATTTAAACTTGTTACCCGGCGAAAAACGCAAAATCGAATTGACCTTACCGGGCATGACTCCTGCTAATTTTAAAGTAATAGCCGAGGGGTATAATTTTGATTCGATAGAATTGTAAGTTGCTTATTATTCTATAATTGCATTATTGATGTTGTAGTGAAATCAAAAATTTCACTACATTTGCATTTATCAATAAAAATAACTAATATTTAATTGTTATGGAAAATAATTATTCGGCTCAAGAATCTAATAAAAATGACTTGGCACTAACTTCTATGTCGTGCGAATTTTTACGTGAAACTGCTAGGTGGGCTAAGTTTTTGGCTATTATGGGATTTATAGGCATTGTTTTTATGGTGCTTGCCGCTATTTTTGTGGGGGCGTTTATGTCTATGATGCCATCTATGACTCATCAAAATACACCATTTCCCTTTCCTCCGGCTCTTTTATCTGTGATTTATATTGTTTTTGCGGCTGTGTATGCTTGTCCTGTTTATTTTCTGTATAAATTTTCTGTAAACACGAAAGACGCAATAGATTCGATGAATACCAATCTTTTGGAAGAGGGTTTATCTTATTTAAAGTCCCATTATAAATTTGTGGGGATAATGACGATTGTTATTATGTCTCTATATGTTCTTTTTATTATTGGGGCTATTGTATCAATCTTTTTTTTCACAATGCAACCTCCTGTTATTACGACTCATTAAATTATATCTAAATAAAGCAAAGAAGACCGACATATTAGTCGGTCTTCTTTGCTTTACTTAATCTCAACAAGTCTGCTGCTATTTTCTACCTCTTTTACGGTAACATGCACAGTGTCGTGAGGTAGGAGCGATTCTATTCTTTCGGGCCATTCTATAAAGCAGATAGAGCCACTGTAAAAATAGTCCTCATATCCAAAGTCGAATGCTTCTTCTTCTTTATTTATTCGGTAAAAATCGAAGTGGTATATTAGCTCTCCGGAGTTTGATCTGTATTCGTTTATAATAGCGAAAGTGGGGCTGTTGATAACATCGTCTACTCCCAGTTTTTCGCAAATAGCTTTGATGAAAGTGGTTTTGCCTGCTCCCATCTCTCCATGAAATGCAAAGACAGTGTTGTCTCCCATTTGTTTGATAAATTGGGTAGCTGCGTCTGCTATTGTATCCAGCGATTTTATTTCTATAGTTGTCATAATTTGTTCAGTTATCAGTTATCAGTTATCAGTTATTGTTAACTGCTAACTGTATTCATTTTGGGTTAAGGGTTACTAATGGTAATAACATCTCTTCTATTGAAATCCCTCCATGTTGAAAAGTATCGGTAAAGTAAGTCGTATAATGACTGTAATTGTTGGGATAAGCAAAAAAGTCTTCATTCAGAGCAAATATATACTTACTGCTAAGGTTAGGAGAGGGGAGTCCTATTTGCGAAGGATTCCGGCTTTCGTATACCTTCTTATAATCGTAATCGAGATTCTTACCTACCTTGTACCTTAGATTGGTATTGGTTGCTTTGTCTCCAATTACTTTCAAGGGATTCTTAACCCTGATAGTTCCGTGATCGGTGGTTAGCACAATACTATATCCCATATTGGCAATGTGCTTAAACAGGTCGCTTATACTCGAATGCTTAAACCACGATCGGGTGAGCGATCGGTAAGCAGCTTCGCTGGCAGCCAGTTCGCGTATCATCTGCGAATCGGTTCTTGCATGCGAAAGCATATCTACGAAGTTCACAACAATAACATTCAGTTGGTTATTACTCAAAGAATTGAGGTTTTGAACAAACTTGTTACCGTATGCCGACGTATGCACCTTGTTGTAGGAGAACGAATAATTCTTTCTAAACCGGTCTATCTGCGTTTGTATCAGTAGATCTTCATTCAGGTTTTTGCCTTCTTCTTCTATTTCTTCAACCCAAAGATTGGGGTACATCTCGGATATTTGCAGAGGCATCAATCCCGAGAAAATAGCGTTGCGAGAATATTGCGTAGCAGTCGGTAATATCGACAGGTACATATCCTCGTCAAACGTAAAGTCGGGAGCAAGCATATCTTTTATGGCAGTCCATTGATCGAGCCTGAAATTATCTATAAGTATGAAAAAGAGTTTTTCGCCATTATCTAATCGGGGAAATATTTTTTTCTTAAAAAGATCGGGACTTATAATAGGTCTACTATCGGGATTTTGAATCCACGAAGCATAATTCTTCTTGATAAATTTGCAGAACGAATTATTGGCATCTTGTTTCTGTGCAACTATAAGTTCTAGTAATGGATTTTGAGTTGCAGTTAATTCCATCTCCCAAAAAACGAGCTTTTTGTATACCTCTGCCCATTCTTCGAAAGTATAAGAGTCTCCAATTTGCATTCCTATCTTATTGAACTCTTCCCGATACCCTTCTACCGCAGCTTCTGTAACGATATCGTTTTTGTGCAAGTTCTTTTTTATGGATGATAAAATTTGGTTAGGATTCACCGGCTTTATCAAATAGTCCGCAATTTTTTTGCCTATAGCATCGGTCATAATACCCTCGTCTTCACTTTTGGTGATCATTATTACGGGAATATTGGGATCTATCTCTTTTATTTTGACCAGAGTTTGTAAACCGGTAAGCCCGGGCATATTTTCGTCCAAAAATACGAGGTTGAATGTTTCCTCTTTGCAACAATCGAGTGCATCCTGCCCACTATTGACTGTGACAATCTCATAGCCTTTCTCTTCCAAAAAAAGGACATGAGGTCGAAGTAATTCAATCTCATCATCAGCCCAAAGTATGCGGTATTTTCTCATATAATTTTCAATTTCGTATTTTTCCACGTAGGGGTTGGGCTCTGCCCTGCCCACACAAAAACTATGCGACCTCAAAGTTAAGTATTTCTCCATAACAAAATGTATAATTGTATGAGCTTTAAATTATATCAATCGTTTTTTATCCGAATAAAATATAAAAATAATGCAGCTATTTATTTGATATGTGTCTGATTTATTGTATTTTTGCACCTCGAATTACGAAGAGGTGAATGGTCTTCATGTGGTATTATTTTGATACTCACCTGATTGGCTATTTATTCTTGTCGTATTTGTAATGTAGTTTAACCAAATAAAAA
>JAVBJR010000036.1:0-3817 GCA_031546965.1 Dysgonomonas sp. | reverse complement strand
TAGATCTGGTGTAGTGTATAGAATTGAATATATATGACTACATCATATGCAAAATGAGATCTCAAATCAACATCCAGATATATATGGTCACATAACAGATCCGAGGATGTCATATCTGGCTCCAGAACTGATATTTAAAATCAGATCTTCCCCATAAGGTGAAACTCGTTTCTTCACTCATAACTGAAAAACTATTAGAGATATCAAAAATCCGGCGACGCAGTGATGTGCGGAATAAGACTTAAAAAATTCACATTGCTAGAGATTTATATTATGTAGTCCAGAAAGTTTATGGCCTTAAGCGTACTGCTGCTGAAATTGCAAAAAATTGCTTATATTTGCAAATTTTTTGCAAAGTTTCTGTGAAACGCACAGAAACGAATTAGAGCTCAAATAAAAAAGCGTCTTGCGATCTATTAGGCCTAATTTATAGGTGTCCATTACGCTTTCTGGCCTTCAACCAAGGAGTTAGTTTACAGGAGGAGCGACCTCACTCTCGGCGATGAACCTCGGCTGCTAGGGGGGTATTTGTTTTTGGGCTTGTCTTAACTGCATTCGTGCAGAAAATCGGCCGCCATTGTTAGGCGTTTTATGCCAGACGAGATAGGCTTTAGCTGCATTTTTTCGAGTTTTAAAAAAATGAGCACAAGAAGATGGCAAATGGATCAAAGACATGTTCTTTTGGAAATTGCAAGTGATGGTAGGACATTAATTAAGCCAAGCATGCAAATAATTCGGAATTAATCCATGCATAACGATTAATATACATATATAATCGATCATTTTACGAACCTGCTATTTTCGCTAAATTTTACTGACAACGTGTCATCACTGCATGTTGTAAAGGTACACCTATTTTCAACGTAGTTTTCCGTTGGCATCCAGTTTAACGCATTAATCGCGGTCAAAACGGATGGAATGCATAGAATGCACGCTTGATGGACGCCTAATAATGGCGGCAAGGTGTGGCCGTTAGCCACGCCTCTTTTGTAGATTCGGTTGGTTCACGGCTCCCAAGGCAGTCGCTCCTCCTGTAATCTAACTCCTTGCTTCAACAGTGCCGATTTAACGAACATCATGTAAAGAAATGCAAAATACTCTAGACCTAGACACGCTACTCGCCTCGTCCGCCTATTCCTACCTTAATTATATACAGTGAAACTTGTGTATGTTGACCACTGACGATTAAAACAAATCCGGTCAACTTTAACAGGTGGTGAACCTATTTAAAAACGCATAGGAAATAAATGCAGGGCACTGTACAACTAGTAGGTATTGTATGAGGCTCATTTCAAAAATAAGGGCCGATTGAGTAGAAATCAAAACAAAATTAACGGAAAAATATGTCTCTGTTGTTTCAAACATATACATCACCGCTTTATTTTACAGTGTAGTGACCATAATTTTCCGAGCCCCTTGGACACCGTAAAAAATGTGGAGGGAAAATACATCTAGGGTGGCAACAGTGGCGGAACTACTGTGGCGGCGGAAGCAAGGAACCCCGTGGAACCAGTCGTGCTGCAGGAAACAGAGAACCCCGTAGATGAAAGAGGCGAAACCGGAGGCTTGAGGCGAGCGAGAAACAAAGCCTCAGTTGCTGGTACGAATAGCGCGAGAACGGACGTGAGTTCGTAAGTTCTTCTAAACGTGTCGCTTCTGCGGAACTGTGTGTTCATCGTGCTGGCTGTGTGCTGCATATCTGTCGCATAGAAACGGAACCAAGACTAAAGCATCGTGTGTCTTGCAGGTATTAAAACAGCGTACAAGGTGGACTTATCTGATCGCTATTGCGGCGACAACGTGGACGGTGGAACTCAGATGAGCGGAGCAGATTCGTCGTTTTTCTCGGCATCGTGGTCATCGTGTCGATTGGTTATTCCCGTTACCTGTATTTACTCCAATAAAGAAAAACATTATCAATTGGTAGCAGAGCGTGGTTGCGAGCCACAGAGCGGATCGACAACGCAGATCGGATCGACAACGCGGATCGGATCGACAACGAGGATCGAGAATGGCAGAGACGGACAAGAAGCGGGCTTTTGGAGTCACTAGGTTGAATCGTCAGAACTATAAGCGTTGGGCTTATAACATGCGGTTAGTGCTTGAGGAACACGACGTGTGGGGAATCGTCGATGGCACGGAGCTGCAACCGCCTGCGACGGAGCCGATACTGCTCGGAAACTACACGTAGCGCTTCCGGAGGGCGGCCAGAATGATCGTCGTGGCGATAGACGACACGGCGCAAGACATAATTTATGGAATGAACGACCCAGAGGGCATCTGGAAGAAGCTGAAAGAAACCTTCGTCCCGAGAACCAAACTGCGGCGGCTGCAGGCGTTCCGCGCACTGGCCACTGCAACTCTACACTCAGGTGAGGAAATGCAGGATTATGTTAATCGCGTTCGTATGCTCGCTGTAGAATCGGAAGAAGCGGGGAACGAGAAGGTTTCCGACGAAACCTTGTGCAACATACTGCTGGCGGGGCTGCCGGAAAAGTACAGCGGGATAGTCGCCGTCACGGAAGCGTTCGAAGACCGCGAATATAATTCTCAGCGCATAGAGACCCTCATCGTGGGAGAAGCTCGCAGACAACAGCATGCAGCCGCTCAAGCTGAACTGATCCATCCCAGAAAGACAGCGGAAGGAAGCCAAGTGATGGCTGTGGACCGGAACCAGCGAATGCAGCACGAGACACGACACTGCTATAACTGCGGTGAACGTGGACATCTAGCAAGAGCATGTCAGCGCCCGAAGGAGGCGTGGAAGGCACACACTCCCGAGACGAGGAACCCAGAAAAGCGTGCGGCAGCTGTGACCGAGGTCGAACTCCTTCATGTTCGACGGCAGATAATCGAGGCAAACGCGTGCACAACGGATGCAGAAGGCAGGTGGCTAATCGATTGTGGCGCGACTGATCATATGTGCCCCGATCGCAGGTTATTTGACGACTACAGAACTGTTGGCGGAGAACAAGTCAGGTTGGCGGACAGCACCGTGTGCGTTGTGGCAGGCATCGGGGATGTGACGATCTGGTGGGGGAAACGCGCGTTGAAGCTGAGGGATGTCCTCCACATTCCTTAAATCAGGCTCTCTCTCATTTCCGTTGGAGCACTGACACAGAAAGGAGCCGTTGTCGAAATGACGCCTGAGGGGAAGTGTCGCGTAAGCCGCGATCACATTCTACTGTTGGAGGCCACGCGGAGCTCCGCAAATTTGTATGAAGTACGCGGGGTGAGAGCGAATGACGTGCGACAGGTAAACCACGTCGCGGGAAACAACAAGCGTAAAGTGTGGCACGCCAGACTAGGACACGCAGGAGACCGTAGTATGCAACGATTAAGTGCGCAGGAACTTGTGAGAGGACTAGACAGAGACATTGGCACACAAGAACTGAGGGTATGTCAGCCATGCGTAGAAGGGAAAATAACACGCCGTGCAATACCGAAGAAAACGGCTATGAGAGAAACGGAGCTTCTGGCCACCGTTCACAGTGATGTATGTGGACCTATGCCGCACCCAACCTGGGGGGGAAGAATATACATACTGACCTTCGTTGACGATGCCTCAAGGAAAGCCTTCGTCTATTCGATGAAACAGAAGAACGAAGTCTGTGAGATTCTGAAAACCTGGAAGGCATCGGTCGAAAGGGAGACGGAGAGAAAAGTCAAGGTGTTACACAGCGACAATGGCGGCGAGTACATATCAACGCAGATGGCTGATGACCTGCGACAGGAAGGTATAAGACACAAACGCACGAATCCACACACGCCACAAGAGAACGGAGTAGCGGAACGTTACAATAGGACGTTGATTGAA
>JAVBJR010000449.1:0-2995 GCA_031546965.1 Dysgonomonas sp. | reverse complement strand
GTTAATTCATGTTCTTCATCTTCAAGTGCCCAAAGAGCCACATCTTCTGTGCATTCTGGCTGACATCCAGGGAGTTGGCATACCAATTGGGATAAGCTTGGTGACTTTGCCTCCTGTATCTCATTTGTAGAAGATGTCATGTCGTTGTCGAAAATCGCGGTCTTCCATGACTTTTGTAAACTTGTTGCTGGCACAGAATCGCATGCTGCTGCAACCCAGTACACAACGTCTTTCATGTCGATTGTTTTCATGAATTCTTTAACTGTTTGACCTTCAGCCAAACTGGTGATCAGACCTTGAAGAGATTTTCGAAAATTCCGTTTCATGCACTCAATCACACCCTGGTCCATAGGCTGTACCAATACAGTGACATTGGGTGGGAAGAAAACACGCCAATTTGTCCACTGTGCAACATCTTTTCATCAGGGTGGAATGGTGCGTTGCCAAGAGTCGATAAAACTTTCCTGGACAGATTCTTCACTTCTAGGAAATTTTCCACCTGTGGTACAAATTCCCTAAAAAACAGTTTTTGAAAATGTCTATCCATCCAAAAACTTATCTGATTTTTGTAGGAAACGGGTGGTGCATTCTTGTTAACATTCTTAAAAGCACATGGGTTTTTGGATTTTTCCAACGAGATCAAGTGGCAGCTTGTGGCTACCAGATGCAGTAGAACAAGCAAGTCTTAGATGGGAGGGCTTTATAGTTCAGGCCTGTTTCATCAGATTTGTAAATTTGATCCATCGAAAGACCCACCTTTCCAATAATAGCTGCTAATTTCTCACTGCATTCAGATATCACAAAATGGAGTTTGCAGTTGTCTTCAATGGGTAGGGACAGTAGGAATCTCGTTAATCCATTCATGTGCCTCACTAATTGGATGGCGAGGCATTTGGATACCTTAAGTGAGTAGTTAAATGTCCAGCTTTATTTATTTTTATAATAGGGTTACATGGCCACGCTCATGTCCTCGTCCAAAACGGTGTCATATACAATGCAGCACTAATGACTGTGAACGTATAAATAGGGTCCAACTCGCTTTACAAATTGCAACTATTAGGGAGCAATGACTGCAAGGCGTAAGAAAGGCTTTACAAATAAATTCTTAATGTCTTTTTCACACAAATGTCACTTTTCAAAATAAATGTCAGTTTTCAAAACATCATTTTTTAAAATAAATCTAATTTTTCAAAATGTCTTCCTTCAAAATAAATGTGTAACAACCCTGGCGGTTAACGTTACAAGTTCCGAAGAATTCACACTTAAATGTCATTTTTCAAAATGTATTTTTTTTTACACAAATGTATCTACTAGTTGTAACACTTTTTTAGGTGCCGGCGAATCCCAAATAGTTGGTCAGGTGACTTTTTTATGAATGATGGCACAGAAATTCCATTGAGAATTCTTGGTAGGAGACCGGGTTACACATCACTCTGCTTCAATGAATATCCTTCTATAGGAAAAGTTTTAGATTTCACGAAATGAACTTTACAGTTGTCTTTAACCCCTTGACTCCCAACATCTCTGATACCTGTAAGTGAAGGAAAAAGGCGGGAAAGCGGCGGATGCGAAGAAATCGAGACGGACACATTCAAGTTGTGTTGCAAAAGAGAGGAAGAGTTTTAATAAAGTTCTTCTATTTATACATATTGTACATTGGGCGGAGTTACAACTGAATAACCAATTAAGTAATCGGAAACAACATGCAAACACTAATTACGGATTGGCTAAGGTAAGTATTAGCCATAACGAATCAAAAGGTGCGCAAAACGTTAATAAAGTGGAACCTTACAATCGAAACAAAAGAAATGACAAAAACATTCATGATTACAATTATCATTGTAAATATCTTAGTAATCTAACAAAACTAGATCAAACTGAACATACAAATTTCAATTTCAACATGTAATGCTCTTGATTTTTGATTTTACCAAATGTTGATCGCACAAAACTGCGCCATTTTCCAAGATGGCGCCTGTTTATTCCTACAAAATTAGCTTTTGTTTTCATCCTATTTTAGGTCACCTCTTCTAACAAAATGAAATTAAATCCTTTATACTAAATCATCGAATCCTAGTTTAAAAATTTATAACAATTTATATGTTCACTACAATACTAACATTTTATTATTTCTAAAAATAAATTCCAATTCTGTTCACAATTATATAGACTTTTGCAATTTTAAGGAATGATTGAACATTGGTCATTTTACCATATATACCAACAATGCATTTATCTTCGAACTTGTACGGCATAAAACTACATGAAATGTATATATATGGTATGTATTGTCAAGTATTATATTATACAATCCCTTATGGTCTACGTACACAATTAATACATACATGCTCACTTTTAAAGAACTGACAGGGCAAAATAGCTAATTTCTAATTTTGATAAAACGATGGCAAACATAGTGAATAATATTATAAAAAATCGTCAGTTATGTGAAAAATATAGTTATTAAAGGAGAACTGTCACCATTTCCTTACATACCCTAAAAATCTCATAAAACGTGAAAAAGATGGTGAAAAATATGTTGGTGAAGTCAGATTTCAATTATAAAATGAAAAAAAAAGTTATCAGCAATCTAAGCACAATTTTGTAGCTCCGCCCCTTTATTCGTTAAAATTCGGTTTGAGGTACAAAACGTTAACGTAGTGCGATAGTTGCATTCTCAACTGTTGTCCAGATGTCCAACTATACTTGTATTTCAATGAAATTGCCGTTTTCCTTCCCTGAGAACCGCAAACAGACGGATTACGTACGTACCCGGTGGGGGCGTGGTTCGACGATGAGTCAATCGACGATGTAGACCAATAGGAAGGCGTATGCTGTCGTTTAGCCGATTTCTTTGAATAACAATAGCTCAACATCCCTGCAGCCGAAAAAATTCACAACCTGCCTGACTATTCTTCGATACTCGATCAATTTAGCGACCTTATTGTCTTTGCAATCCAAAATTACGAAAAATACCCTGTCAGTTCTCCTTTAA
>JAVBJR010000298.1:0-4612 GCA_031546965.1 Dysgonomonas sp. | reverse complement strand
GAATGTGACTTGCCACCTTAAGTGGGGGGATGTTAACCCACAGGTCCAAATTTAGGTAGGGCCTCGACACCCTTTTATGACCTTGTTTTTCTCGTCCGTTTTGGCAACTTCCTGCTTGTGTCTAGAAGGTTCTAGAACCTTTTAGAGGTCCAAATTACGACTTCCTCTCGTGCATGTATAAAAGGGAGACCCCTTGAAGGAATAAAGATCACTTTTACTTCTGCCACCAACTAGAGTCTGCCTACATTGCTAAAACCTTACAAGTCGACAGGACCCTTTTTTTTGTATTCCTGTGAACACCATTGTGACTACGCAAGCTTCTTTCATAAACACCATGCCTAGAACAAAGAAAACTCCACCAAAACGATCATCGCCACTAACCTCATTGAGTGAAGCACCACCATGCACCGACACCATGGACATGCAGCCACCTAGCCGGTCAACGACCCCCGACAACACTTTGGCTACAGCGATCACATCTCTGGTGAGCTTCCTCTCACTGCACTTCAAGCCTGATTCAACTGGACCCTTACGATCCTCACCATCACCAGCACCTTCCCCACATGGTGACTTGGCGTCAAACCATTCTTCACCTCCACCAGTCTCCAACCATCAAATGGTACCACAAGCCAGACCTGACCACTCAAGGACACCACCACATGCCCAAATTCATGCATACCGACCACAGCTGCCTACCTTCTCAGGAAGTGATGATAAGGTACTAGCTGAAACATGGCTGAAGCAATTCGAAGCATTCTCCACAAACTACAACTGGGACGTCATTGATAAGGTGTCCAAGATAAGTAACCACCTTGCAGGAGATGCCCTAAATTGGTACCACCAACACAGTGATTTGGAATGGGGCCCCTTGAAGCTCTCCTTTCTAGAACGTTTTGGGGCTGCAACTGCAGACCCCCTTCGTGAATGTGTTGACTTAAAATATGATCACAAAGTGGGCATGAGAGGGTATTTTGAAGGAAAAAGACGGCTGGGTGCACTTGCTGAGTTGTCAGAGAAACAAATTGTGTCCCTCCTCATCCACGGACTACCATCACGCTTTACGCACTATTTCCCAACAAATCCTTCTTCAGCAAGCCAGTTCTATGCCACTGCCAAAAATTGCCGAGGACAATTATAAACGGAGCGACAATTTTACACGCCCTCCAAAACCTTTCTTGAAGACATCTGACACCAGAACCAGCCCAACTACTGAGAGGCGCCGTCGACCACCACCCCCTCCAAATGCTCCTTGTCGCATCTGTGCGCAACTAGGAAAGCCAAACCAACTTCATTGGCACAGTGATTGCCCGAACAGAGACACCTCTAGAGAGCCACACCTCTCCAAAACCACCTTAACCAAGGTGCAAAGTACCAGAGCTGTGAACCATTGTGAGGGTGAAGAGGATGACGTGGAGGAAACTTCACCACAGACGGCCCATTTAAACTAATAGGCAGGCCCAAGTGTGGTCCGCTGATAACTGTCCCCATCGTCATATCAAACAAGGTATTGACTGCAATTGTTGATAGTGGTGCCAATATCTCATGCATGTCATCCAAGACTGCGGATACCTTGAATCTGATACCACAATATGACAAGGACGAGAAATTGTCCATCCGGACAGTTGACATGACTTCCACGCACTTGGGCCGCGTATCAGCCCTAACCACCATCAAAAACATCTCCAAAATGTCCACCTTTTACGTCATGGATAACCTCCATTACAACATCATCATTGGACTTGATATGATGATAACCTTCAACTTGAGCATCTCAAGGCAACTCCGCATCTATCAAGATACCACAACCGAGGACAGGGTCACCACTCATGGTCTCACCGAAGTACCGTCCAATTACACTGCCAGTCCTCCAAACCACCAATCCACTACAACCATCAATGTGTTAGATCTCCACCACATTGATAGCCCATCACTTGATGAAAAGAGCAACAACCAGCTTAAGATGGTAGTGACACATCATACAACTGTGTTTTCAATAAACAAGTTTGACATTGGCCACATCACGTCGGAATGCTTCAAGATCGAACTTTCCAGTAGGGTTCCCATCAATAAGCGTCCATATCGCTGCAACCCCATTGACCGGGCAGAAATAGACAAACAGATAGCAGACCTCTTGCAAGCCGGCATCATTCGGCAATCTACTAGCCCCTATGCATCACCTACGACCCTCGCCAACAAGAAAAATGAGGGCAAAACTCGACTATGCGTAGATTCACGAAGCATCAACGACCTCACCATCCCTGACCGCTATCCGTTCCCTCGAGTTGAGGACATAGTGGACAAGGTCAGGGGGTGCCACTATTTTACAGTGCTAGACATTACCAGTGGGTTCTGGCACATTAAAGTTGATGAACAAGACATCGAGAAGACTGCTTTTGTCACCATGACTGGGCACTATGAATGGTTACGCATGCCGTTTGGTTACAAAAATGGTCCCGCCACCTTCCAGAGGACCATACACAATATCCTCCTGAAGCACCAACTTACCAGTAACGCAGATAATTATGAAGATGACATTCTCCTTTTTACCAAAACCTTTGAGGAACATTTGGCTCTGCTGAATAGAGTGTTGACTATCTTACACCTCGAAGGCATCAAACTGAATCTCAGGAAATGCGAATTTGCAAGGACGACTGTGAAATACCTGGGACACATGCTGTCATACAACCAGGTGCGCCCCCTTTTTAGCAATATTAGCGCCATTACAAATTTCCCAAGGCCCACCGAAGTTACGAATGTGCGACAGTTCATTGGAAAGGTGAACTATTACCACAAGTTTATCCCAAACGTGTCCAAGCTCCTGAGCCCTCTACATGACCTTTTAAAAAAAGATGTCACTTTCTCATGGACTCCTGCTTGTGAGAACTCATTCTGTCAGGCAAAGAACTACCTTTGCTCCAAACCAGTACTCGCCATCTACAACCCGGAGGAAACCTGCTACCTGTTCACTGATGCTAGCAGGTGTGGTATTGGGGCAGTACTTAAACAATGCCAGGAAGATGGTGAACTACATCCAATTGGGTATATGTCCAGAACCCTACACACCTACCAAAAGAACTACCCTGTGACTGAATTAGAATGCTTGGCAATCATCGAGGCATTGGACTTCTGGCATCATTACCTCTATGGATCAAAATTTGTAATCTACTCCGATCACTCCGCTCTCAGGTGGCTACATTCCATAAAAGGACCAAAAGGACGCCTATACAACTGGGTCATGAAAATAGGCCAATACGAGGCCGAAATTCGCTATCATCCTGGCATGGCCAATGTTGAAACTGACTGTTTATCCCGCAACCCAATCCATCATAACAGTGATTTTCCGGAGCACGTTAAGGTTGTCAATTTAATCACTACTGAGACCTTGAAACAAGCTCAGGATAAAGAGCCACCTGATCTCCCAGGATCATTCATGGAGGCAGGACTTGTTGCGGTCCGCATTCGAGGCATCATCCGCATAGTCGTCCCAACATCACTACAAGGACACCTCCTTTCCACTTGTCATCATAACTATGGACATCTGGCACACCGCAAAATGTTGAAACTGTTGTCATGGCGATATTACTGGCCCAACATGAATCGCCTCATTTACAAGTTCACTCAAAGATGTCACACCTGTCAAACCAACAAACAGAAGCGTTCACGTCCCCTTGGTGAACTTGGTCAACAGATTGCCACTAACCCCCTTGACATGGTTGCCATCGACACTATTGGAGGGCTGAAGGGCTACAGCTCCGAGAAACAGTATGCCCACGTCGCTGTAGATCTGTGTACCCGGTACGCATGGGCCACCTGCTCACGGACACAAACTGCCAAGGACTTCATTAACCTCTTCCAACAAGTGTCCACCCTGAACACACCGAAAGCCATCCTCGGTGACCGTTACACTGGCATCACTTCAACTGAATTCAAGCACTTCCTGCAATCGAAAAACGTCCCACTTACCCTCATAACCACAAGCTGTCCGCAGAGCAATGGGACCGTTGAGAGATTAAACCAAACCCTTATGACCCGGCTAAGATGCAAGATGAATGACCACCCCCAAAAGATTGCCTGGACAACACACTTCCGTGCCGTTCTGAATGAATACAACAATTCTCCCCACTCAGTTACGGGGTTCCCACCTCGCTATCTGATGCTTGGCGTTCCCCCGTACGCAGAGGCACACCTTCCACCACTACCCGAGGCGCGGACCATCGCTCGTCAACGTAGTGACAGTCATCATGCATGCAACAAAAAATACTACGACGCCCGCCACCGAAAACACGAGTTTGAACCTGGGGACCTAGTCTACGTCGACGTGACGACCCCCATCGGTAGAAAATTGGCACCGCTTCGAAGTGGACCGTTCCCGGTTGTTCGAAAGATTAGCCCAACCACATATGAAGTGGCATGCCAAAAACGTGGCAACCGCACTGACCGTTTTAATTTATGTAAATTGTTTCCGTTCGTTGAATGTGACTTGCCACCTTAAGTGGGGGGATGTTAACCCACAGGTCCAAATTTAGGTAGGGCCTCGACACCCTTTTATGACCTTGTTTTTCTCGTCCGTTTTGGCAACTTCCTGCTTGTGTCTAGAAGGTTCTAGAACCTT
>JAVBJR010000362.1:0-4668 GCA_031546965.1 Dysgonomonas sp. | reverse complement strand
AAAACTTTCCTATGCATGAACAACATGTATTTGCGTATGTCTAATTTTTTCTAATTTTTCCAACGATTCGTTTATTATATAAAAATTCGGAAATCTACCCTAAAATAGGTCCTCAAAAGTCCTCACTGTCAAAATTTACATCCGGCACAGTGCGTATGGCATGCCACTTGCACCAAAACGTGCTAATTAATGCCTATTGGCTATATACAGGTGGCTTCCCCACTTCATATCTGGAACAAACTCTCTCTACTAGAATGTTTCCCCTCCTAGCCTCTCTGCACAGGCCCAAAAACACACAAACTTCAATCTGTTAAAACACTTTTAATACATTTTTAAAAAAGAAAAGAAATGAACTTATACTTTAAATTTTAATCATTCTTTCTGCAGTCCGAATATCATGGGGTGTTACAAAACCCTGTTAGTTCACCTTTAACAGCATAAACAGCTTGTATAATTCATATTTCAATTTTGTATGCATTATGAATTTCAATTGTGCTGTTTCTTTTTTCAGTCATTCAGCTCTGCATTTCAACAAAACAACTTTATATAACTGCTATATGGCAAAAACAATGATGTTGCATGCATACAAAGCAGAAGAAACCTGAAAACAAACAATGTATTGCTATAGTAGTGGTACATAACGTTTTTAAAAATAGTATCATGACAATGAAATGATGGCCACAACTTATTTGAAACTGTGCACAACAATCTCTAGAATTCTGATCTCTTGGAATTAATGTTGAAGCAATTCAATTGAGCTTTCTCCGAATAGTGAATAGTGATCATTGTTCTGAGCAAGTACTGCACATATAATATTTCATTTCTGGACAATAACAGACTCATAGTTCAACTACTTTCTATGAAATTGAAATTTCATTTATACAGTTGTGCAGTTGTACACAGTTAACCTTGGCTATATAGGTTGATGTCAATGCCACACAACTGGTAATTAAACCATCCATGACACTTTATCACTTGTAAACGCTTTTGAAAATAATACATTTTTCAAACTTAAAGGTGAAATGAAACGGTTTTTAATCTCCCATGAAATTTAATAAATAGGAAAGTCTTATAAAGGAAAACGAATGTCATTTCCGTTTTTATTTTTATTTTATTCTGATGAACATTCTTGGAAATATGAGCTGCTAAAGTTTAAGATTTTCATCTCTTAGTGTGTATGGAAAGCCTGCTGCTTCTTTGTTTTGCCAAGTGCTTGACATGTTGACTAGACTCCAAGCTGTGCAAAACCCACACAGTTTGTAAATTGTAATGTTCTTAAAATATATGGATGGTATAATGGTAATGTCCTTGTATAAATTGCAACTCTTGCTCTGAATTATTTGTGAATTCTTAGCTGATTTGTGTACATGCTATTTTTAACACCTTTTATTTATCATCACTGTCCCATAAGGGACAAGTCCATTCTAGACTGCATGGCCTTCAAGCTGTTTTATTTTGGACAGACTTGATTTGACACTATCAGGAAAAGGAGAAAATACAATTTCGAGGTCATAAAACATCCCAGCAAACTCTCACTTATTTCTTAGTGTATAATAACTTTCTGAGTGTATCTTTCTGGGTGTAACTTTCATGGGTGTATCTTTCATGGGTGTATCTGAAAGGTCTGAACAAAATTACGGGTGATTAGACAAGACAAAAAACCCATCTGTCCCACTATGTATGACATGTTAAAGGAAAAACCAAGGAACTGTTATAATTCATTGTGTCAAATATTCCAGCTTTTAAATTGAAGATTACTTTGTAAATTAACCCTAATTCTTATAATAAATGCTCAACATGGCCTCCAGTCTATATACTAGGTACTGTACTAAGTTTTTTTAGTACTAAGTTTATTTATAAATCGACACTATAGTGTGAATTATTAATTTGAGCTTTTAAAGTCCGTTGCCACAAGCGCCGTCACTGCAAACAAACAAACAAACAAACAAACAAACAAACAAACAAACAAACAAACACACACACAAACACCATTCACGACAAACATATATAAACTTAGTAAAAATGCTTCATTATTTGCAAGAAAAGAATTGTTAAAATTATGTACATGTATATGCAGGAATTAATTGTGCAAGTATAATGTTTAAATTAAAATGGAATACATATTCATAATGAAAATGTAAGAAAAAACTTGGAAATATATATATAGTTATTAAGTTAGTCAATTAATGCATTACCTATAGCTGTTTGATTAATTATATGTCTAGGTATAGCCATAACAAAGTATAACTATTACATGTATTGCATAAAGTATAGCCATAACAAGTCCATAACTAGACAGTATATTGTTAAAGTCCAAAGAATGATTTTTTAAAATGTATTTTAATAGAATTCAGAAATTTTTATATCCCTAATTAAGATTGTAACAATATTGTATAAATGTATTTATTTAAATACTCAGATTAATGATAACAGAGCAATTCTGAATATTTATTACACTTAATCATTATAATTGCACTTTTTAATGATGTTTTGCCAGCTTATATAGTTGTAATGAAAGATATCTTAAAAAATATAGTCAAGTGACTTTGGAGAGATTTGATGATAACTGCAGCAAAACAACTCTGTTTATTCTATATGTCTATATAAGTTAATTAGCAGACTGGCACCACTCTTAAGTAATCAGATATATATGGTAACAGAAACGTGTGTAATTTCCATATCATGTTTTTCTTCAATATAGTTGGGTGCAAATGAGGATTCTTATTTCGGGATTTCATTCAAGGACTAGGCGAAAGACGTCATCAGCTGGATGATCACGTGACATTAGAGTCTTGCCAACCAAACACATTTCAATTTATGGGGTATTCTAAACATATGGAACACCAACAACATGACACAAAGAGTTGAAAGTGGCAAATATATTCAAGCAAAAATAATTGCAAATGTAGGAACATGTAATGGCAGGCAAATAACAAAGTGGTATACTTCCGTGTTCCAATTTTAGTACAAAGCCCTGGTTATAGCAGGTTCCATTTTATTCGTTTCACATTGTGCTGTTTTGGCAAGATACCATGCACAACCATTTCCGGCGCCACTTTCTAATAAGACATGCAGCCATTTCAAGATGGCCGCCAAAAAGTCCAATATCACATTTCTGATTGCCATATTGGTCGGCCATGTGAAAGCAAACAAAGCAATCATAAAACAACGAAATCATATCTTATTAGATAACATATTCTTTTAATATCCATTGGAACTGGTTGCAATGACCTATGTCACAATGGTTGTTCACTAAAAAACATTTAATGACCCAGGTATAACATATCAATTGACCTTTTTCAGTAGCACCGCCTTTTTCCAATATGGAGGCCTTAGTTGGGATAAAGCTGCAAACTGGTTGGCAGAAAACCAGTTTATCCACTTCATCCCAACTAATGACGCCATTTTTAATTGTTTTTTCAGCCAATGGATGCTTACTGAAAAAGGTTAATTGTTACATAACCATCGAGTAATCTGGTTTACACTAATTTGTGTTTGGTGCAATAAATATACTGGGAACTAATGTTGTTTAAGTACCTATACTATGGTGCAACTCAAGGTAATACCAATACCTATTGGCTAGACCGAGACAGTAGAAAGTTAGAAGGCATGGACATGCGCCCCCAGTGACCTCGCGTGATATACTATGCCCTTGGTCCATTCTATTGGCTGTTCCTTATTGGGCGGGGTTTCATTTTCCCAAACCTCCCAATCAAGATGAGCGCAGCAATAGGGCCACATGAGGCCATTAGGGGCGCTGGAGGTGCGTGTCCATGCCTTCTAACCTTCTACTGCCTTGGTCTAGCCAATAGTATTGGGAGGGTATAGGTATTTGACAGGGGCAACATAGTTGGGTTAAGAGCCGGTTATTGCCTGACGTATTGTATTGTATTGTATTGTATTGTATTGTATTGTATTGTATAGACGAATCCCAAGTCCGGATCACATTAGCGGATGAACACATTACTTCTACATACATAGGAGTTAACACTTATCTGTAGGTAAAAGCGCCACAACATCATCAACTCTAATAATGTTCAGTTACTGAACTCGCACCTTCAATTACAAGATATGATATCTTTTCCAATCACCATTGTCTTTGCATCACTACTGTTCATATCATTTTACATGTTGACAAATAGCTGGATGGTCCTTCATAGTAATAATAATAATCCGGTAGCTAGCGGGTCTTAGACACTAGCATAGTGTCTCAACCCGGGGGCCACATCCTATCCTAATCCTTAGCCTCGCAAGCAAGCATGCTAACCCGTATGGGTTGCACGCAAGCATTTTAATGCACACACAATTTTGGGGGCCCACAGCGAATCCCTATGAAGGTATTCTAGTTAATTAGATAATGGGGGAAACCGGAGAACCCGGAGAAAACCCATCGCAAGCTGGCAGGATAACTAGAAAACTCCTTTGCACAAGCTAGACCCAGGATCGAACCCGGGCCCACAGAGGTACCAGGCGAGTGCTCTAACCACTGCGCCACCAGCCGCCCCTCTTCTATATTCTGTGTAACTCCGATAAGCAGACAACAGAGACCTAAACAACACATTTTTGCTTTGTTCCTTTGAATGGCTAATTCGATTTTGAATCTCTTACCGGCACTGTATTCAGCGAGGTATTTTACATTGGAAAAATGCATGTTAGCAAAAATCCAAG
>JAVBJR010000737.1:0-3595 GCA_031546965.1 Dysgonomonas sp. | reverse complement strand
CAAAACCAGGTGGTAAAAGCTGACGTACTTTTTTCGTATGCCCCGCCTAAGATGGCGCCTTGCTCGTCATCGAACGTCATATGCTGCAACGAAGCGAGGTCACGTGATTGCGCCTCTAGTACTATTAATATAGCTCTATGCGTACCACCAATGAGCTATAGAACCTACAGCTCATTGGCACCACACAGGCTTCTCCACTGATCGTCGGTGGCAGCGCCACCTACAGGCAACGAAAAGCAGTTGTCTAAACTCGCCATAGGCGAAACCTGAGAATGCCTAACCTCCTAGTAGATTGCATACCAGGGTAGAGCGCCGTTGTGCGCTGCACTACACCGAGTTGTTCCGTCATTTAGTAATTTTGTCCTCGGTTCGGATGTTTGATCATCTGCTGCTCTCAGTTGATTTGACATATAATTGGGACAATTTTATATAAATTTAGTAATGGATGATGTCATTAAATTAAATTTATACAACTTGCTGGAGATCACCCCAGATGCTACCACCAAAGAGGTATGTATGATAATATAAGTTATGTCAAATCTTGCATCACTAAGAATATATATTGTATATGTACAACAGATAAGAACTGCTTACCGTAAGAAAGCGCTAGGCTGCCATCCAGACAAACATCCAGATAACCCCGGTGCAGGTAATTCGGAAATATGCAGTAATTACTGTATTGTTCGATGCGTACGCTTGGAATTTTCACCACATGCTTTACTTTGCAGTGAAGCTATTTCACCAGTTGTCCAAAGCGTTGGAAATCCTAACAGACGCTGCTGCAAAGGTGCTTGTATAGTAACGTTAAATATAGTTTTAGATGTAATAATATCAGTTAGATTGTTTTCCCTGCAGTGTGCATATGACAAAGTTTTGCGTGGTAGAGCTGCAGCCGAGATCCGAAATAAGCAATTGGATAGTAAACGTCGAAAATTAAAAGAAGAGTTGGAGGCTAGGGAAAGAAATGCAGAACAGGACAAATATGACGCCATTTTTGAAGCAAAAAAGCTGAATGAAGAAATTATACGTCTACGCAAGCAAGGATCTCAGATGCTAAACGAGGAGATTGAATTGATGCGCCAACAAATTGCCAAGGAATCGAGAGAGAAATTGAGTTTGTGATATTGAACTGTCTTAATTATATATCATGCAATTACCCAAGAGAAAAAGTTGTGTGCAATTATGTGCAAAAATTCATTCCATTTTGTGCACCAAATTGAACCCTTTTTGTGCACAATTGCATGCATGTGTACAAACTTCATTCCATTTTGTGCACAAAATCTTGTACACAAAACTATATTCAAGATTGTTAATAAAAAGACTCCAATTTTGTGCACAACTTTTTTGTGCACAAAATGGAATGAAATTTGTGCACATTTGTGCACAAAAAGGGTTCAATTTGGTGCACAAAATGGAATGAATTTTTGCACATAATTGCGCACAACTTTTTCTCTTGGGTAGCATTTGTTTGAAATTACATTGTTTTGATAAATATTAAATTTGCCTGCGCAGTATATGACCACGCTGAAATTCCTTTAACCCGCCTGAAAGTCCATTGGAATGCTGCTAAAGATGGCTCTGACACTGGGAATTATTCGGACGAAAGCCTGTTGGAAATTTTCAGTAAGGTATGATGACAAACGTTTGCCTTTTGTATATTCACATAAAATTTAGAGTTTGTGAGCAGAATAATAGAACTTCGACTGCACTATTACTTTCACTTAACATTTATTGCATTCTATCGTGAAGTATTTGTTAATACTATAGGCTTATAGATCG
This sequence comes from Dysgonomonas sp., assembly GCA_031546965.1. Lineage (GTDB taxonomy): Bacteria > Bacteroidota > Bacteroidia > Bacteroidales > Dysgonomonadaceae > Dysgonomonas_A. The sequence continues at coordinate 1,816 of JAVBJR010000737.1, read as the reverse complement.
AACGCTTTGGCAGACACACAGCGCCACCTTGCAGAATTCTGTGGAAAAAATTGTTAGGTATCGAAAACGCTTGATCAAGCGCTATTATTTTATTATTAAGATATGCTTAATGTTCCTCAGCACGCTTTTGTTCTTACAAATGCTAGTTATGCTATATTTTCTCGTACATTATTTATATTATTTATTAATAAATAAGCTAGTATAATCAGATCGAACTATTTGTTTTACCATAGTTTTACACTCACTCACCAAGCAGTGAGTTTGGCCAAAACAATTTGGCCACAAAACCGGTTTATTCAGTTAAATAACGGTTTTTTCGAAAACAGCCGTGAACATAAAAGAACCACAGCGTGTCAAAACGTATTTCAAACTAGTTTTGGTTATGCTAGGTTAATTAGTTTTCTCAGTAACTTATAATGTCGTAACTCCCGTAACAAGTGCGTTATAAGTTGCTGAGACCAAACCAACTAACCTAACGTAACCAAAACTAGTTCTAAATATGTATTGACACGCTGCGGTTCGCTTAGGTTCACGGGTATTTTCGAAGAAAAAAAAACGTTATTTACTGAGAAAACTGATTTTGTGGCCAAGCGCAAAACCAACACATGACAATTATTTCCCGACGCTCCAGTAGGGGGCGCGACAGCTACGATCTACAAGCCTATATGTATACTTTGTTATAAGCGAGTTCGTTATAAGTGGTGTCTACTTTATTTCACCAATCTGTATTTAGCAGTATCGTGCAGTCAAACCTCGATTATTCAACACTTGGATAAGTCATCCCAATTAAAGTCCCATCTCCCTAAAACCCATTTGTCTCCTATTTAGTATATTATCCATGGCATCAAAAATATTTACATAGAGTGAAAAACTATAACTACCTTTCCCAAAAACACAGATAAACTTGTGTTGATTGCCTTGTATTTGTTGGTAAAAATTGGATATGTAGTCTGGACGGGTTAGATCCATTGAAAACACTTGTATATTCTGCAGTCTATGCGCAGGTGCCTACTGCTTTTTAGCCAGTAGTATACAGGGTGTCCGGAAAGTCTGGTATTTTTGCTAATATATTGAAATTGAAGTGAATATTTGGAAATATAACGACGTTTCCATATGTAATGTCATGGGAGACATCCATTGGTGACAATATTTTTGACCTTGGAACATTCCGTTAAGGTCATTCCAAATTATCTTTGCCAATTTTCAAGATAGGTGGTTTGTATAAATTAGAGATATTTGATCAACGTTATTACGAACACAGTGGTGAAAGTACATTTGAAATCAGTAAAGGAACAGAGGAGTAATCACAACAAATAATTTGCATTTGCCCGTAAGTTGTCACTACACTGTTGTCAACAGGTGCTATGAAGGTAAGCACTACATATATTGTAGGATTGCTATTTGTCATAATCTTTGCCACTTTGTTTAGATGTTTAGGGAACTGCTTGTACATGTTCCAAGGTGCGTAATATGTATTTCTGTAAAGTAATGCAATTGCTCAGGTGTATTCGGGCATGCACCCATACTGAAGCGTGCACAGTTACGTGTAGCAGCAGATAGACATTATTGCACATGCTTTTCCAACCAAGAACTACACCACATGTTTATAATTGATTCTTTGTTTTCTTTCAACAACAAAGCAAGCAATTTTGTCATGAGAGTTTCCGTTCCTTTTTAAGTTTTTAATCTTTGCTCCTACGTATTTTATAATGCAAAACATGGCTTATTTTAAGAGCTTCTATACGTATACGTGTAAGCCATTATAAAGGTAACCAAGATCACTACATACATAACAATGTACCCTACTAATTGTGAT
>JAVBJR010000817.1:0-2756 GCA_031546965.1 Dysgonomonas sp. | reverse complement strand
ACCTTCAAGGAAAGGTCAAAGGTCAGAAATTCGGGTGCCATTCGAAAGCGCCATGGCCACTTCCTATTTGCTCCCATTAGCAGAATTCGAATATCTGGTCCCGTTTGCACGCTAAAAATGACCGTATAGGACTTTTTATCCTTCTGTATACTGTTGTTTGGAACTGCAGTTTTCATGTAACACCGTAGTTCAAAGTGTAGTTTTTGTAAAATAACTGCAGTTCATAACAAAGGTGTCAAAAAAATGTACTTTTTACTGCAGTTTTTCTGAAATAACTGTAGTTCAGAACATAAATGTCAAAAAACTGTGCTTTTTACAGCAGTGTTTCTGAAATAACTGCAGTTCAGAGCTTTTCACTGCAGATTTTCTGAAATAACTGCAGTTCAGAACATAAGTGTCAAATGACTGAGCTTTTAACTGCAGTTTTTCTGAAATAACTGCAGTTCAGAGCTTTTCACTGCAGATTTTCTGAAATAACTGCAGTTCAGAACACAAGTGTCAAAAAACTGCTTTTTACTGCAGTTTTTCTGAAATAACTGTAGTTCAGAGCATAAGTGTCAAATGACTGAGCTTTTTACTGCAGTTGTTGTAAAAGTACTGTTTTAATTGCAAATAATTTGGATGTGCTGTAGTTCAGGACTTATAGAGTACTTTTAAAAACGTTAGTTTAAACTGTTATTTGACTGATGCTATAAAACAAACTGGGCACATGAATGCTTTTTATGTAAAGGTATTGCAGTATATAAACTTGCCGAAATAAAGCTTTTATTTTGACAGCATTTCAGGATTGATATTCGCACAATCAATTAGCGGTGGGGCCGGCAAGAAAAGTCTTGCCACTGACAAGCAGGGTTGAAAACCTCACAGTTAGAACAATCACACTATAATCGAAAGATACATATCAGGATTTTGCATGACAGTTGTGTGAAATAGGAAAACAATATAGTATACAGATATTGCATATCAAAACATGATATTATGTATGTATTACTGTATTTTGAGATATGTGCTAAAGTTATATTACATAATTGCATAAACAGTATGTTGTTCAGTTATATATGTATAAACGAGAATACCAGAATGCTTGCATGTTACTTCATGAAAATCATGCCTAAAGACATTGCAGATGCAGGAACAACATGTTTTAATATATGAATGTTATACAATTGTTAAAATGTACAGTACGCAGCATATATGTACATATCAAGTATAGTTATACAGTGAAATACAGATGAACAATCAAAGTAATACGGTAAGCATTTATAATTTCATATATCACTCTCAGTTTCATTTGGTAATGGCATAATTCCATACATACAATCAGCATAAAGAGCAATCCTTGGCAAGTCTATGATCACACATTTTTTTTTTTAATTTCCTGCGGTCTAACAACAATCAGTTCTCCAAACCGTATCGCATATGTTATATACATGCTAAGCCTCGCATAGCAATCTGCTGAGACTGTACCGATACTTTTTTCCTTAATCTTAGGGCAAATTAAAAAAACATCTCCATCACGTCATTCTGTACTAGTGTCAGCAACATTGAGAATTGCCATAACTTCACAAAATGTATCATTGTTGAGGACAACACGCGTGTCATTCCGTCGTAAACCTTGCCCAGTGTGTTCGTCATTTATGCATTTTATAATATGAAAACCTATTTTAACCTTTTTGTAATACACAACATGCTCAGGGATATCGCCATTAAGAAACTGTGACATCAGAAATCTGTGATGCACATTCCATGGTCTCAAAATAATCGAGCCAACCTTCAACTGTGTTTGCACTATAGGATATCCGTTGATAAAGTTGTTTAGAAGACGGATTACATTATCATTTAAACAAGGTGACTTGTGCTGAAGCTGTAGAACGTGCCTAACAACTCAAATTAGCATAAATTTTCTTGCAACTTGGAATTGCGCTCCCTGAGTACCTTTAACAAGCTTTTTAATTTTACCATTCAAATCTTCGAACAGAAATGCGGATCCTGACGACATAGGACCAGTGCTTCGAATGGATTGCACCAGGTGAGTGAGCACATGCGCATTATATGTATTGTACTGCTGCCCATACAAACTCTCAATTTTACCAACAAAAACAAACAAAATTTTTTCGCATTTCAACAATTCTGACTCGGAAACACAGTCTTTCAACAGGATAAACATTGGCGATGCAAACATTAACCAATGGTTATAATAAAGAGTGGGAAGCACATTTACAAGTAAGATTGGTGACGCCAAGATAAACTGTCGTAACTCGTTTGCTTTCCAATGAATCACATACTTAGTTGTTCAAAGAATGCGAGTGACATTGCAAGGGGGATGAATCCCTTCAATCCTTGAATTCAGTTCTTTCACTTTAATTGGGGGTAAGTAATATGGCTCCCCAACATTATCAAGCCATGCAGACAACATTGTATGTGCTACACCAAGAAGACACACATGAATATAATCCACGGAAAACGAAACCACAATGTCAAATGATGGTGACAGCAGCAATAATTCACTAGGACCTTTTATGCCCTGTACAGCTTTGCCCACAGATATTGCTAGGGCTGCAGCATCACATACAATAGTGGGTGATCTCAATGCTGGCAATGGGTCTTTCACAAGTTAAACTCTACTATGCCCATTACCACAAATTACCGTTTCTCCTGGATGCAAACAACGTGGGCACCCAAAGTTCCCATTGTACATTGTAGCATTCTGTAAAAGAGCTTTAGCGGGAGCATCACAAATGCACACCAAGCAGGCA
>JAVBJR010000820.1:0-7970 GCA_031546965.1 Dysgonomonas sp. | reverse complement strand
CAAAGTGACCATTGGGCCCTTTGGTTTCCAACGTGACCATTGGGACCTTTGGTCTAAATCGTGACCATGGGCCCTTCAGTATCTATCGTGACCAATGGGCCCATAGGTTTACATAGTAAACATAGGGCCCTATGGAATCCAAAGGTCTATTTGCTAACGATTGAGAACAAAGGTCCAAATGGTCACATTTAAACCAAAGCGCCCAATGGTCACTATTTAAACCACAGGGCCCAATGGTCACGATGGAAACCAAAGGACCCAATTTTTACTAGTATTGAAACCAAAGGGCCCAATAGTCACAATGGAAACCAAAGGGCCCAATGGTCACGATGAAGACCAAAGGGCCCAATGGTCACGATGGAGACCAAAGGGCCCAATGGTCACGTTGGAAACCAAAGGGTCTAATGGTCAATATAGAAACCAAAGGGCCCAATGGTCACTGGAAACCAAAAGGCCCAATGGTCAATATGGAAACGAAAGGACCCAATGGTAACTGTGGAAACCAAAAGGCCCAATAGTCACTATGGAAACCAAAGGGCCCAATGGTCCCTATGGAAACCAAAGGGCTCAATAATCACGATGGAAACCAAAGGGCTCAATAATCACGATGGAAACCAAAGGGGCCAATGGTCATGATGGAGACCAAAGTGCCAATGGTAACAATTAAAACCAAAGGGCCCATTTGTCATGTTGGAGACCAAAGGGTTCAATGGTCACGATGGAAACCAAAGGGCTCAATGGTCACGATGGAAACCAAAGGGCACAATGGTCACAATGGAAACCAAAGGGCCCAATGGTCATGATGCAAACCAAAGGGCCCAATGGTCACTATGGAAACCAAAGGGCCCAATTTTTACAATGGAAACCATTTGGCCCAATGGTCACGATGGACTTATGTTTTTAATAAACTTAGTACCCAAAAAACTTTGTTTTTTCCACGGCTTGTTTATATGAATCGACGGTGCTTCCATCTGGTCCACCCTGTTTCAGTCTTCTTGCAGTCAGTAAGGATCTCTTTGGGGAGACCCCAAAATTTTGCTGGCACTGTCTTGATGTAAGGCATTATGCACTCGTACCAATTGAGGCCACGGACACATGAGATCAATTGGCACCACACCATCGGTGAATTATGCACTGCTACTGTGTGTTCGGTCGATTTGCAAGTTCTTGCTGTTCTGGGATTTCTTCACTTTTGTTCGCTGCCTTTAGCCAATTTTTGCTTGTATTCTGTATTTCATGGTCAGTTATACTCTTATACTCCTCGTGCAACCGAATTGCACCTGTATGTTACATAAAACAATTGGTTAGAAATATGTAATAATAAGAACAATCTGTTCTGAAAGCACGATCCGTTCTACCTACAACTGCAGCGTATATTTGGAGAGTGCGGAATGACTTTTTTTTCCCTTTTTCCGATGATGCTGTACTTCACGGCTAATTCGTTTGTCATGAGTTGACCAACATATTCCGAATAACAGTATCTCGTGATGTTCCCCCAATTCTGTAAAGATGTTCCAGCTAACAAAATGCAATTTAGTGCATAGTGTTTGAATGTTCTGCAGAAAAATTATTCACATCACAAAAGTTTTACCAATTGATCTTTGAAGAAGAAATATAACCTTCTACGGCAACCAGTTCATCTTCATTTCCAACAGGTAGTTTGGGCAAACCTTGGATGACACGTCTAGGAGCGACTGTTGCAAGGTTAGCCATCATGTTTCGATGGTTGATTTCAGCCTGCTGCCTTAAGCTCTCCAGTACTTTGAAAGTCTGGGCTTGGTATGCTTCAAACTATGAGTTGCAATATTGTATGATCTTAATGTTTATGTGACATAACATTAAAGGGCAACTGACATCGATTTGCAACATCCCCCCCCCCACTGATATATTTTTATATGCTTTTCACGTACGAATATTGATCAGCATTGTCCAATAAATCAAAATTATTTACTCATCCCGGTATAATTTTACAAATGTCAATTTTTGGTTATGACGTCTTACGGTTTGAATTCCGGAATGTTGCTGTCTCTGATGGACTTGTGCTGTTTTTTTTTGGAACATAGATGCCCATATGCCAAAATTCAAAATGTCAGACAACGTAAAACCAACTTAAACCAACAATCACTGCTTGTAAAATTGTACTTGTATAGGTTAATTTGCTTTGGAATTTGTTGGACACTGCTGATCATCAATATGTGTGCGTCAAAAGCATATAAAAAATATATCAGGTGGAGAGGGCGGCTGCAAATTCATTTCAGTAGACCTTTATTGGAAAACAGGTAATGATGACAGGCCTACCTTATCGGATAAACTATTGCCATCCACAGTGTCCATGAACTTCAGCTCCCTCCTAGGAAATGTTTGTGGTTGATGAATTGGTGCAACATCATGTAGCGGTCGGAACCGCCACAATACTCTGCGCTTCTATGGTGCTGAGTATCTGAAAATAGAGATTGAAGAAAGAATAAAGAAGTGAAGAATGATGAAAACAAGGTTAAAAGAGAGAGATTCCAAGGCCAATGTCCACCACGAACGGTTTTACTCTTCGTCCTCGTCACCTTCCCATAAATCCACGTAGTGGATGGGTAAATCTCCCATCTATTAGAATCAGTAACTTTTCCGTAACTTGAATAACTTTTAATAGAAGTAACCAAGAACCAAATAAACACTTCCCGAATTTCGGACACAGTATCAAATACAAAGTTCGGATTGACCAAATATACTAATTTAGATTATACAAAACACCCTCCGCTCACCCGATTCTCGTAACAGAGAATTGCTCACAATTTCAGCTCGAATTACGCCCAATCTGCTCGTCCACAGCACATCCACTTTTCACACTTTGGTCGCCAAAACCCGCCGAAAGAAGAAGGAATAATGCCGTTACAACAAGTTATATACCGACGCTTCTTTTCCCATTTGAAATCCAAAACGAGACTTAACCATTAATTGGTCCCGACGAGTTTAAGCCCATCCCCTGTCTAGGTTTTGGATTAAACTGTCGTTTTCACTTCCTGTCTGGATTTATGAAAAATTCCCATTAGCTATCAGCCAATGGGAATATTGCAACCAGCGACTAGACTGAGCAAATATGTATTTTAACTTCTAAAGTAATATTATTTCACTCAAATATAATGGACGAATTTAACACAAACTTCTATATAAAAAATACCCAGTTAGGCCCTAGGGCCGTTACAATCATAGTCTCGGAAACCAGTTGTAAGTGATGCAATCTGTGTAACGGGAGATGAATGTATAGTAGCAGGATGTAGCATTTTTGTGTTTTGCTAATGCGACGTCAGTTGTTGGGATTCAAGAAGGAATGCCGTATTAGGTGTTTCCATCAGACCATCACGAGTCATAATCCGGAACACATGATGGTCAAAGTATTTACATGGACATTATTTTTTTTTAAATTGCAATTACGTGTTATGGATTATGACCCCCTGATGGTATCAGGGAAATTAAGAATATTTCCCAATATGGTGGATGCTCACCGGCGTGTTGCTCTGAAATTGTATCCTAGATGATGGACCACTGGATGTTCGATTTGCTTTATCAGGTCGAGTTGCACTGATTCTGTATCCCTATGTACAAATTATACATTATTATCATAACTTAGTTTGAACACGAATCGATAATAACACTATATGATACACTGCAGGAGTGTGACGCGATGTGAAAAAATGTGAAAATTTAGACCTGCCCTAAAATCATATGAAAAAATGTGATAAATGTGAAAATTTTGATACACATGTGAAAAATTTGAAAAAATGGAATAAAAAATTGCTTTTACACTTCCCAAATTAATAATGTAATAATAATGTTATATTGCATTCTCTGGTGAATGGCATTCTTAATTTCGTTGAAATTGATTTATGATATGGCTATGTGTCTTTACTAACTTTGATTTGTGGTTTCCATGTAAAGTAATGAAATTTTGCTAATGAAATAATACAATATTGGAAAGAGAGTTTTGGTCTAGTCTTAAAAATCTTATCAAGTTGAATTCTAAATTATGTTTTAATAAGATGTAAATTATGGATTGAATAATTTATATATATTACAAAATTCATCTTAATATGACCTGTCATTGTTATGGTTTTTTTACAGTTAAAATGATGTTTTACCCTGTCAGTTCTTGAATTCAGCATCACTATGCTTTAGGTAATCATTGTATTATGTTTCATCACAATAATGTGCATTTTTAATATTTAAGCAGGGAAAACTGATCTTACATTGAATTATGTAAAGCACCCTAGCTTTCCAGCTTTATTATTAAAGTATGTCTTCTAAGCAAATTATTAATTGTTTTTCAGTTGTGAAAATTGTGAATTTTTTAAAATATATGTTGTGAAAATTGTGCATTTTTTAAAATGTATGTTGTGAAATTTGTGAAGAAAATGGTTTTCGAAGTTGTGAAAAAATGTGAAAAATTTAACTACCACCCGTCACACCCCTGCTGTCATAATCGTGAAAACACAGGATAGAGCTTAATTGTGTACAGTTACATAATGGGTACATGCAATGAATGTTCATTTCTAATTTGGATGGTACAATTGTTATATGCTTACCGGCACATTGTTCCCTAATTGAACACTTGCAGATGCTCCACTTGATGGTGGTGCGAATCCACGAGGATTCAATGTGGTCATCCTGCGACCCTAACCAAAGGAATAACATAGGTGTTCATTCTGACTGGATTGCATGAACCATTGTTACTTCCATTTATATGATTGTTGTCGATAGTTAAATCACTATTGGTCCTGTAGCTTCCAGGTGTCACGGGTGCAGCTTGAATATGGGTACTAATGCAATTCTGGTCTTGATATCCGCTACTGTTATGTAAATGATATGTCATGTACGTGGTAGGTGCTGTGAGAGATGGAGGTGGAATTGGCAATCTTCTGCGTGGGGTATTGAAATCGGATGAGTGACGCTGTGAGATACAAAAATAAAATGTGTTTCCAGTTATGATCATTCATTATCTCGTGTTCCATTTTGACATCAGGTGCATCCTGTTTATGTATTGTTGATGTGATGTCAGTCACATGGTGAGATTAGTCAAGAAGGAATTATTTCACTATCACAACAGACAGCTAAAACAAACGGTTCATGAATTCTAAATATCCCATCCAATGTCGTGTGTTACAATTATCTGACTTGGATAATCCACATGCCTCATAACTTTTAATCCAAACGCAACAATTGAAATGGCCACGAAGAACAGGCCCAATCAAAATGTTAAGATAACTGCATGATTTTGCATTATTAATAATGGAAACCGTTTCCACAGCTTTTTCGTGCTGCTGCCCCTGTGATATCACTTTACCACATAGCGGCCTATGTTTGCTGTGATGCACATACATAATGTATTTCAATGTTCCTTTACAGGTGTGATTTCGGTTTCAAAACTGTGACATAATTGTTTTCAGTCTAATTCCGTAGTAGGCTTCGACTTTCACATAGGAATTAGTTGTCTGTCATTAGCGGTTTAAAATATAGCAATACAATAACCTTGAACCCGACACTCAAGGTCATGTGATATACCATTTTTGGAATCGGCATAGGGCACTTCCTATTCACTCACGTTAGCATTACTCACTTATCTTTCACCGTTTAAAAGTTACTACGCCAAAGCGCCCGAAGCGGACCACCCTGTATATTGATAAACAAAACCACAATCGAAAGCCAATACATCTCTGATTACTGTTTATATTGCATTGAAGCAGGGAGCTCAATAACGTTTAGTCCCAGTCTTCCCCAAATTGAGAAAAATTATGACAATTCCCGTAATATTGTAATTCTATTGCAAACAATTGGATTTTAATTCAGTAAAAAACGTTAGGCTTGAATTCAACAGTGTTCCTCTTCGCATCATATGCAATTTATTTCATATTTGTTTCATTTTCAGGTTTTTTAATATGAACTTTCCAATATGGGCATTCAGCTATATATGCTTCAATTTTCGATCGGAAAACACATTTTATGCTCCACCTTAACATCCTCGTAGAAAAAGTAGGTAAAATATAGGACATTTTCTCAATTATAGTTAAATTATTCGGACAACTCAAAATTGTAGGAAATATTAGGAAATATAGGAACACTTTACAGCCTGGAATAGTTAGTTAGCTGTAATGGAGTATACACATGCATATGGGACGAATTAAACAAAAATCTATCCCTTTTTATATTTTTAATAAGTCGACCGAAATTAACTTTATCATCATTACTCCGGATCTTATCACTGTCGACTTTCACTGTCATTGTACAACCAACCTCCCTGTATGCATGTAGATTTTTTCATGCCCCTAGGTCTCAGATAGGGGTATACATGAATTCTAGCATTCAAATGAATACTAAAACAAACTGCTTTGGTCAACTCCCTCCCTTAAATACATTCTCTGTGATGACAGTATGGTGACTATTTGGGAAATATTGAGCATTTTGGCATTTTGACATTATGACCTCTTGTCTCTAGTCTGCACGTGGATAGTAGACTATAGTCTATTATCCACGTGCAGTTTGCTACAGGCAGAAGTTGCTGGGCGAATAATTTGTGATCTGTCAGGAATTTGCAAAATTTCAATTGGCAGTGGTATAGGAAATACGATATGGCAATCTGAATCTGTTAGTCATTTTCACTTGACATACATTTTTAAAGAAAAATTACTACAAAGAACAATTCACTGTAAAGGGAACAGATTTTAATGTCTTACATTGCTAATGAAACCAATACACTGGTGGCACCATTGCCTAATCTTTAAAAGGTGTTGTTTCCTAGAGCCACGAAAAACTGTCACATGTAAGATTGTATTTTTAAAAATAGTTTAACATGCATGTTAAGCGTTTTGTAAATTAACATTTTACATTATAACATCATTGAATTTCTAAATAAAAGACGGCTAATACTTTCCGAATCGCGTATGAATAATATAGTAATTGAAATTCAAGCAACGATGAAGTTGCAAATCATCAATGCACATCTAGAGTACATCCAAGATATTGTTACCAAGGTTGTTAGCATCAGATTCTTGCCATCTCAAGTCCGAGACCCTTGTGCATCTGAAAACAATATTTTAAATGACGTAGCTTATTATTAAATTACCATCTTAGATGTTTGATTTGTCACAACGGACTTTTGGAGGACACACATGCTATCAATTCCACATATATAGGATTACACATTATGTAGCCATCGCATAAAATAATTTATAAACGAAGCAGTTATATAAACCAATAGCTGTAAAGTTAAACAACCGTTCTATGCAGACACATATGTAAGTATGGCAGGTCCTTCTCGACCCTTATGAAAAATATTGATACTTATGGATCAAAATATCGTAGATCTACGTAGATCCTAATTTGAAATGGATCTAATAGATTAATGTGGATCAAGTTGATCTACTGATATCAACACTAATATGTACTGAAGTTAATGTTTGAAATTTAAAGAAATTTTGTGTTAAAGGAGAACTGTCACCATTTCCTTACATACCCTAAAAATCTCATCAAATGTGAAAAACATGGTGAAAAACATGTTGGTGAAGTCAGATTTCAATTATAAAATGAAAAAAAAGTTATGAGCAATCTAAGCACAATTTTGTAGCTCCGCCCCTTAATTCGTTAAAATTCGGTTTGAGGTACAAAACGTTACCGTAGTGCGATAGTTGCATTCCCAACTGTTGTCCAGATGTCCAACTATACTTGTATGTCAATGAAATTGCCGTTTTCCATCCCCGAGAACCGCAAACAGACGGATTACGTACGTACCCGGCGGGGGCGTGGTCGAGCGATGAGCTAAGTAACCAAGTAGACCAATAGAATGGTGTATGCGGTTACTTAGCCGATTTCTTTGAATAGCAATTGCTCAACATCCCTGCAGCCGAAAAAATTCACAACCTGCCTGACTATTCTTCGATACTCGATCAATTTAGCGACCTTATTGTCTTTGCAATTACGAAAAATAC
>JAVBJR010000740.1:0-2771 GCA_031546965.1 Dysgonomonas sp. | reverse complement strand
GGTGATTTGGTCTTCAATCCTCGCAAAGAAAGAGTTCCATCGACAAATTCGTATGTATGGTTAACCATTGCGAATTGGTTAACATACCAAATAGCCATTCTATATCGTTTATCACTCTGAATAACATATAAAATTTTTTTTATTGACTTCACTGTCCCTTTAAGGCGCTATCGTCAACGGATGTACGTAAGTTCCGTAATCTATCGGCCAGAGGCGACACGAGAAGCTGGACGTAGGTGGCGGTAGTGAGCTTTGGTGCCTGGATTTTTGATTTTCGCAGCGATATCTCTGAGAAATCTACATATATCCTCTTGTGAGGTTTATACGTCATCAAAGTTAAAATACTTCATGACTTTGCTGAATTAAATACAACAACCCTAAAAAGTGAAACTTGTGTATGTTGACCACTCATGGTTCCAAAAAAAATCCGGTCAACTTTAACAGGTGGTCAACATATTTAAAAATGCATGGAAAATTAATGTGGGGCACTGTACTACCAAGTACTATACCAAGAGTGTACACTCTACTAAGGTATTTTCACGCCCAACCTTGCACTGGGGCTCCACCCTCCGCCACACTGGCTTAGATGCAGAGTTTGTGATTGGACAATGTTTACTGCCACGCCCTCCTTGAGGGGGATGGCGGCAGGTGGAGGTGAACATTGTCCAATCACAAACTCAGCCTCTAAGACCGGGAGATGGTTGAGGGGGGAGCCCCAGCGCAAGGTTTGGCGTGAAAGTAGTATAGTATGCAATACTTATACACACAGGCAATGACAGCCAGGATTAATAAGCACCAATCTGGGGAAATATCGGCAGCCAACATGAAGCCAATTGGCCGATGACGTCACAAAATGACCAGGAATTGCAAAGAAATTTTCTGCCTCTGGGTTATTCCTTATCTCTCTTTTCATGGTGTCAAATTACAGGGCAGGAAATTGTAAAGGGAGCAATATTATATTACTCCAATTTCTTATACAGTGGTCAACTTATCAGGTTTAAACACATTATAAAGGTATACCAGCATAAGTACTATAAAATGTGGTAAACGTTCAAGTTATGCAGGTAGTCAGATTAAAGAGGGTAACCCCTATGTAAATCCAATGGGACTGTTCGGTTCCATGAAAAAAAATCGGTCAACTTTGTCAGGTGGTCAGCTTATAAGGGTCGTCTAGTTCACAGGTTGCACTGTATATTCATGTTTCTCCATAAAAGCTAATTCAATTCCAAATCAATACAGAGTTGAAATAAATGTAATTATGGTCCAGGATTGAATAGTCATATCTCCTCCAATGAAGAAGGTTGCAGAAGAGGAAGTGTACGTGTTATATTGAAAGACAGGGCCACAGTTGTCCCTGAACAATTACTGCATATAGTCTAAAGTACTTTAATTGACAGTATACTTGTTCTGACTAAAGCTGATCCACTAAGCTGTTGGCTTCAGAGCCAGATTCGACGCTTATTGGAGGAACAGATCCAGATGACGTGCATCTAGGAGTCACTCGGGAGTGCGCATGCGTCATCCAAACCACAAACACCACGACCCACAACGGAGCAGGAGGGTCGTCGTTAGAGGAGAGAGAGGAGTGCCAGTGGTGCCACTAACTCGCACCATCAACAGGCAGTTGTCCGCAATTCGGAGTTTTGGGAGTTTTGGGAGCTAGAGCATGGCCACACGCCGCAAGATCCCAGTGGACCTGGACACCCTGCCGGAGTCTCGAGTTGACCCATCCGAATCGGAATGCGAAGACGCTAATTGCGAAGAACAAGTGAATGTGGAGATGTCGAGGAAGGACGACGCCCAACGAGCCACCACCACCACCACCATCCAAAGGGGTAAGTGTAACAAACACCACCACCACCATCAACAACATGCTCAATATGCAAGGGGTGAGAGATCAACGTCTGTTTGTTTTCCGCCTTCCAAATGTCACTGGGGGCATGCTGGGTAACTTAACTCCAATGCAAAACATACCCTCTAACGCAGGCCCTCAACCTCCTTCACCCTCCTGTCAAACTTTTCCAGACGCACCCCTAACTATAAACTTTTCAAACTTTACTAATGGCTTGCTAATGCTTATTTACGAAATTTATGCGCTATAGGGATCGTCAGCCTTTAGGGATCACTGTTTGGATTTTTAGGTTTGGTTAAGTTAGGTTAGGTCAGGTTAGGTTAGGTCAGGTTAGGTTAGGTTAGGTTAGTTTGGGGGGAACAACGGCTCGTAGCCAATTTGCCACTTTCGCTCCAGCGATCCCTAAAGGCTGACGATCCCCATAGCCCATAAAGTATGTAATATTGCCTTGCTAATGGCCACAAAGTACTACTACAACTGATACAGTTTTCTTTTCCAAGGGGTTTCAAGGGGTTGTGGTACTCCAGAGGGTTGTGGTTTAATCATGACAGACATGGTTTTCGAAACGCCCCCTGCAAAATAATACAGGCCACACCCTCGAGTAAAGTACCTTAAAGCTGACTTAATTCCCAAGATCAGTGGCAGCGGCCATTTTGTTTGTGTTCGTTGCCAGAAACATCAACAAACTGTAAAAGCCGCGAAGGTCGTTGGAGCGCTTATTCGAGTCTGAGGGAAGAAGACCAAGGACAAGGACCTGTTGGACAGTGGTGGCAACCGCTAAACAGCCCTTCCAGAGTGTTGCAGATGGTCAGGGAATTTCAGAAGCTGAGCGAACGGAACCAGGGGTGGAGCCACCACCACCATGAGAAGGTGCAAAGGGCGAATTCCAGTCGAACCCCGCCCACCAAGCCCCCTCGAC
>JAVBJR010000702.1:0-19395 GCA_031546965.1 Dysgonomonas sp. | reverse complement strand
TTAAAGGGCAAATTTTATCTTTCGGGATTTGTAATCCCGAAGTCGTTTTAAGACGGATTCAAAATCCCGAAGGACATCGCAATTTCATTGACTCAATTGGTCTTTTACCCCAAAACCAATTCCAACCATTTCGAGGAGTTCCTCTAAATGGTCTACAATGCTCTGTCCACTATTTTCACATGCAATCTTAGCTTTTGCAATAACAGGAGTAAAATATCTGTATTCAGAATATTCTAAGACATTACTAGGATAGAACTTTAGATTTTACAGCAATTAACGTCAATAGAATAAATAATTGAAAAAATCCAAACAGCTTCTAAACTAAAATTGTACTTTTGTGAATATAATTTCGCAAGATACGCACATATTAATCACTATCGAGAGTTAATATTAATAGAATATAAGATATGAGTACGATTGACTGGACAAATTTATCTTTCGGATATTTAAAAACCGACTTCAATGTTCGGAGTTACTTCAAAGACGGAAAATGGAGTACTCCCACCGAAACATCGTCCGAAACTATTGAACTTCACATGGCGGCAACTTGTCTACATTATGGACAAGAGGCTTTCGAAGGACTTAAGGCTTTTAGAGGCAAAGACGGTAAAATCCGAATTTTCAGAATGAGAGAGAATGCTCTTCGCATGCAATCGTCGTGCCGAGGCATAATGATGGAAGAACTTCCTACCGAAATTTTTGAAGAAGCAGTTCTAAAAGCAGTCAAACTAAACGAAAAATTTGTTCCACCCTACGAAAGTGGAGCATCCTTATACATACGTCCCCTTCTTATAGGCGTAAGTCCGCAAGTGGGAGTAAAACCCGCTAAAGAATATCTATTCGTTGTATTTGTTACACCCGTAGGACCTTACTTCAAAGAAGGATTTAAACCCACACCACTTGTAATATTAAGAAGTTTCGACAGGGCTGCACCACTAGGTACAGGAACCTACAAGATAGGCGGAAACTATGCAGCAAGCCTTGTGGCAGGGAATAAAGCTCACGAACTAGGATATTCTGCCGTGTTGTACCTTGATCCAAAAGAAAAAAAATATATTGATGAAGGTGGACCCGCCAATTTTTTCGCCATTAAAAACAACACTTATATAACTCCCGCATCGACCTCCATACTTCCATCTATAACCAATGCCAGTTTAATGCAATTGGCAGAAGATTTAGGGATGAAAGTAGAGAGGCGTTCTATCCCTCAGACAGAGCTAAGCACTTTTGAGGAAGCCGGTATCTGCGGAACGGCTGCGGTGATAAGTCCGGTAGAGCGGATCGACGATTTGGAAGAGAACAACACCTATTCGTTTGTTAAAGATGGGCAAGCCGGTCCAATTTCAACTCTTCTTTATAACAAGTTGAAAGCCATACAATATGGTAATGAGCCTGATACGCATAACTGGATTACAATAGTAGAATAATTTTAACCCTATCAGATCAATTTAATGCAGTCATCAGAACATTCGCAGATGGTATTACGAACCGAAGATTTGGTGAAAAAATACAAATCACGTACAGTCGTTAACCATGTTTCTATCGAAGTGAAGCAAGGGGAAATTGTAGGTTTGCTTGGACCAAACGGAGCCGGAAAAACAACTACATTTTATATGACTGTGGGATTGGTAATGCCAAATCAAGGACGGATATTTCTTGATGACCAGGAGATTACGAAATTTCCCGTGTATAAGCGGGCACAAAATGGAATCGGTTATTTGGCACAAGAAGCATCTATATTCCGAAAATTAACGGTAGAAGATAATATCAGATCGGTTCTCGAAATGACGGGTCAATCAAAAGAATATCAAAAAGAGCAACTCGAACTTCTTATCTCGGAATTTGGATTGCATAAAGTCCGTAAAAATCTAGGAGACAGGTTGTCAGGAGGAGAAAGACGACGAGCCGAGATAGCTCGGTGCCTTGCCATAAATCCAAAGTTCATCATGTTGGACGAACCTTTTGCCGGAGTAGATCCTATAGCTGTACAGGATATTCAAGAAATTGTAGCCCAACTAAAATACAAAAACATAGGGATACTTATTACCGATCATAACGTTGACGAAACGTTAAGTATCACCGACAGGGCTTATCTGTTATTTGAAGGTAAAGTTTTATTTCAAGGTACACCCGAACAACTAGCAACGAATGAAACAGTTAAAGAAAAGTACCTCGGTCGCGATTTTGAGTTAAAAAGACGTATTATCGAACCTCCAAGATAATTATATATTAAAAAAAAAACTATATCTTTGCCGAGCATGGGAAGATTATTAGCAATAGACTATGGGACAAAACGTACCGGATTGGCTGTTACAGATAGTTTAAAGATTATTGCGACAGGTCTCACAACAGTTCCGACCCATACACTATTAACATATTTAAAGGAGTACTTTGCTAAAGAAGTTGTCGAATATGTGATTATAGGCATGCCTAAGCAAATGAATAATGAGCTTTCTGAAAACATGAAGCATATCGAACCGTTTGTGAAGAAGTTTTGCATTCAATTTCCGGATATGCCTATTGAATACTACGATGAACGATTTACGTCAGTAATAGCGCAACGGTCGATGATAGAAAGTGGGATGAAGAAAAAAAATCGTCAAAACAAAGCAATAATTGACGAAATAAGTGCAACAATAATATTACAAGACTACATGGAGAGTCTTATATACAAAAATAAGAATTTATGATACTTCCCATATATCTCTATGGTCAACCCATATTGAGAAAGGTTGCTCGCAATATAGATAAAGATTACCCCAATTTACAGGAGTTGATCCAAAACATGTTCGAAACCATGTATAATGCAGATGGTATCGGATTAGCAGCACCACAAGTAGGCTTAGACATCCGTTTATTTGTTGTTGATCTTGAACCTCTTGCCGAGGATGATGAAAAATACCATGGTTTTAAGAAGGTATTTATTAATGCAGAGATGATAGAACGCACAGGGGAGGAAGTTTCGGTTCAAGAAGGATGCCTTAGTATTCCGGGAATTAATGAAAGTGTCCCTAGAGAAAAAACAATCAAAATCAAATATTTCGACGAAAATTTCGACGAACACGAAGACGTTTATTCTGATTTTTTTGCGCGCTGCATTCAACACGAATACGATCATATAGATGGAAAATTATTTATAGATAAAATTTCGGGAATTAGAAAACAATTGATAAAGTCAAAATTAAACAATTTAATAAAGGGACAGGTAAATTGTTCTTATCGAACAAAAGCCATTCAAAACAAACCTTGAAACGTATGAAAATTAAATTACTATTACTACAAATAGTTATAATAAGTTTGCTAAGTTCTTGTGTCACACCCAAGGATACCAATCTTTTGCAAGATATAAAGAAAAATTATCCGGTTGATATGAACCTTAATGATGATTATAAAATCATAATAGGAGATCAGTTGAATCTTAGAATTTATACTTTAGATGAGAGCATGAGAGATCTTTTCTCAGTGTACATCATAACCCAATCTACAGGGCTCAGTGCTCCAACAACCGATCAGACTGTACCAAATACTTTAAATGTTTATTCGGATGGTACTGTTAAAATACCATATTTGGGAAAAATTTCAGTAGAGGGATACACGACTACCGAAGCAAAAAAAATTATTGAGGAAAAATTTTCCACATTTTCGCCAAACTTAGTTGTAGAATTAAGTTTGCAAAATCGGTTTTTTAGTGTTTTGGGAGAGGCAGGTCAACGCCGAATACCAATGACTCAGCCAAAAATCACCATATTTCAAGCTTTAGCATTAGCAGGACCGATTCAAACATTTGCAGACCGAACAAAAGTAAAAATAGTAAGACAGACTCCTAACGGAACTGAAGTAAAAGTCTTCGATATTAGATCCAAAGATGTTGTCGATTCCGAGTACTACTACATACAACCAAACGATGTAATATACATGCCTGAAATGACCAGAACATTCTTTGGACGAATAACCACTTTCTCCGGAGTTTTAGGATTGGTCGGAATTTTAGGCACAATTGCTGCGGGTATTGCTTTAATTTCAAAATTTTAAAGATGAAAAAAGGATTTAAATATTTCGGTTATTATTTACTTATAGGATTCATGATCCTATTGTATAGTTCGTGTACATCTCCTAAAGCAACAAATTTACTACAGGATAAAAGTCCTATATACACATCTAAACCTTTTAAGGATTATCAGTTACAAATTAATGATGAGATATACTGCTCTATCTTAACCAGTAATAAAGATTTTTCAGACGTCTTTAATGGAGTATTGTCAAATACCGATTTATCGGCTAGGGCATCTTATGCCATATTTGAAAATGGAAATATTTCTATACCTTTCTTTGGAGATATTCAGGTATTAGGATTAACTATACCCGAAGCCGAAGAGGTAGTTCAAAATAAAATGAGACAAGCCGTACCGGATGCACAGGTGAAGATTTTCCTTAAAAACAATTACTATTATCTTGTTTCTTCGGGACAAAATAGTCGTCAAAATATTTACAAAGATAATATGACCATATTTCAAGCATTAGCAATTAATGGAAAACTTGATCAAGATATGGAATTGGGTAATGTGAAAATTATAAGACTTGACGAAACAGGTAGGTCTGTAATAAAAGAATTTGATCTTAGATCCGAATCTGTTATCGAATCAGAATTCTATTACATAAAACCGAATGACCTTATATACTATTCAACAAGTAAAAGAGCGTTCTTCCGAATAAATTCTATTCAATCATTGTTGGGAGCCATAATGTTACCCATATCAACCATTCTTGCAATAATGGCATTTGCAAAAAAATAATTTAAACGATTACAAACTAAGGATTCTATGTAATTATGGAACAAAATATAAATAGGTCATCCGACGCAGGTACAGACCCGTACTTTGACGAAGTTCAAGCAAAGACAAAACCCTCTTTCGATTTTGTACTTTGGTTCTACCGAATTCTTAAGTACTGGTACTTATTTGCAATATCATTAACCTTGTTTTTAGGGTACGCTTATCTTAAAAATAAAAGTTGGACTCCTCTATATCAATCGGGGGCAGTCTTAATGATGGAGCAAAGAGGCACTGGTGTTGCTTCTGGAGCTGTACAATTAGGATCTTTGGTGCAAAACTCTGTTAATCAAGAGATGATTCTGAACTCATACGATATGGTGGTTCGTACGGTAGCAAAGTTACCGCAAATGCGAGTAGATTATTTCAAAAAAGGAAAATTTAAAGCCGATAATTGGTATGGTATTACTCCCATTACTATCGAAGCAAAATACGTAGCGCCTAGTGCATACAGCATAGTTTTTGAAATAGAGCCTATAAATTCCGAGAAATGTAGAATATTCTATCCGGGATCGGAAACAACTCCTCCTTTTTCGATGGAAGTTCCCTATGGTCAGTTTGTGCAAGAGTCTCGATTTTATATTAAAATAAATAAATCACCTCGATTTGCTGCAACTTTTGAACCATTTAGCTTTAGATTTGTACCAAAAGAAGAATTGATAGGGCGTTATTCCGGTAAAATAACTACAGGCTTGATTTCAGAGGGTTCTAGTGCTCTATCTATATCAATATACGGAAGCAGCCCTGCTCAAGATGTGGACTTTTTACAAGCTCTGCTTAACGAGTTTCAAGAATACAATTTGATCTTGAAAAATGATGCTGCCGACAGAACGATTAAATATATAGACAAGCAAATGGGTCTAATAGGTGATTCTCTGCAACAGTCTGAAGCTTCATTTAAGAATTTTCAAGATGAGACCGGATTATATAAAATCAGTAACACTGATGAAAGAACCGAAATGCAAAGTGTCATGCAATCTATAGGAGAGGTTAAGGCGCAAGAAGATTTGATATTGAAACTAACTGATGAAATCAATAATTCAATATTAAACAGAACAGAGCTTGTAGAACCAATTGCTTTGGGTATCACCGAACCCAAACTTTCTCAATCGATAACAGAATATAATATTTTGGTGAAAAAATTAGAGAGTATGGGAACAGCGCATCCAATGTATGCCAAAAGTGAGCAAGGGCTGAATAATTTACGGATCAAGATACTTGAGGATCTTAGAAAATTACAGGATCGTATACAAACTAAAAAGGAAGATCTGAATAATAGCACCAAAGAGATAGAAAGTAAGATGGCGACCCTACCTGCTCAAGAAAGAGAGTATGCACGTTTCGAAAAAAGATATCAAGTAAATGATGCGTATTATACATATTTGAGATCAAAAAGATACGAAGCCTCCATACAGAAAGCGTCTAACATTCCTGATAACTTTGTAATGGAGGAACCTAGACTAAAAGTTGGACCTATAAATAAAGATGAAAAATCTAAAAACTATCTTTTCTTCTTTTTAATTGGATTTGGTTTGCCTTTAGCTTTTGTTGTATGCAAGGAAGAAATATTTAATCATGCCATATCAACAAAAGAAGATTGCGAAAGATTGTCA
Source organism: Dysgonomonas sp. (assembly GCA_031546965.1). GTDB lineage: Bacteria > Bacteroidota > Bacteroidia > Bacteroidales > Dysgonomonadaceae > Dysgonomonas_A. The sequence continues at coordinate 12,953 of JAVBJR010000702.1, read as the reverse complement.
GGGCTACCTGTAATTGGAACCATTGAAAATATATCCAAGAAGATGGCTTCGCCCGGAAGTACTACGTTGGTAAAGAATTTTCCGAAATCGAGTTTTGCAGAATCGTTTAGAAATATGCGAATCAGGATTGAGTATATGGCTCAAAAAGAAACGGGAATATCTGTCTTAGTTACATCAGCAGAACCGGGTGACGGTAAAACTTTTATTGCCGGTAATATAGCTTCTGTATACCAATTAACAGGAAAAAAAGTTGTTTTGATTGACTTTGACTTGAGACGCCCATCTGTAGCAAAATTACTTAATATCGAAAGTAAAAAGGGAGTATCAAACTTCTTGATCGGACAGGTAACACTTGATGAGATTACGTTAACCCACCCCGAATACGAATTCGATATTATTACAGCAGGGACATTACCTCCAAATCCAAGCGAATTGATTAAGACCAAAAAAGCAAAAGATCTGTTAGACTTTCTGAAAACTAAATACGATTATGTTATTGTCGACTGTAGTCCAATAGGGCTTGTATCAGATGCTTACATCCTCTCTAGATATGTAGATACTAGTCTATTTGTAGTTCGTAGAGGTAAAACAAACAAAGCCTTCTTCAAGAGTGTCGTTAGCCAAATGCGCAACGACGGTTTTGAGCGTGCAGCTTTGGTCTTCAATGATGTGAAAGGTAGAGAGGGATATTACGGTACATCCAGATACTATGGAGACAAATCGTATTACCTAAAACGGAACTCATATTATCACGATGATTATTTTGAAAAATAAAAATATATAAAAAGAGAGGCTATAAAAGCCTCTCTTTTAGTTTATATACATAGAATTTATATATTTGTTGTGAATAACATTTTATAAAATTGTGAAGAAATATATATTGATCGTTGTTACACTCTTTTACTCGATAGCAATCTCTGCACAAATAAATACAGACAGAGTTACATCAATCGGACGAAATGCCTTGTATTTTGAAGATTATATTCTTGCTATACAGTACTTTAATCAAGTCATAAAATCGAAGCCATATTTGGCTGAACCTTATTATTACAGGGCTGTAGCGAAGTATTTTCTTGATGATTTTAAAGGAGCCGACGAAGATTGTACGCAATGTATCGAGCGAAATACATTCTACACAAAAGCATATCAACTAAGAGCTGATGCCCGTCAGATTCAAAAAAACTACGATGGAGCATTAGAAGATTATGAAGTAAGCCTTAAAAATAATCCGGATGATAAATTTATCTTGGTTAATATGGGTATAGTCAATATCGAAAAGAAAGACTATGACAAAGCTGAGAAAAATTTACAAAGACTAGTGCAAACCAACCCAAATTATACGCCGGGAATATTAACCTTGGGGAGTTTGTACCTTGAAAAAGGTGATACCATCAAAGCCTTAGAAAATTATAGCTTGGCGATTGAGAAAGATAAGTATTTTTCTCAAGGTTATGCAATGCGTGCTTCCACCTATTTCGCTAAAAAAGAATACGATAAAGCTCTTAGCGATTTTGACGAATCTATAAAGCTCGATCCTATCCTTACCGGAAATTATATTAACCGTGGGCTTACCAGATATTATAAAAATGACTTGAGGGGAGCTATGTCCGATTATGACCATGTTATAAAAATAGAACCGAACAATCATATCGCCCATTATAACAGAGCCCTTCTACGAGCTCAGGTAGGAGATGATAATAAGGCGATAGCCGACTTCAACTTTGTTTTGGCAAATGATCCGGACAATTATACTGCGTATATGAACAGGGCATTATTAAAAAACGATGTAGGGGATATAAAGGGGGCTTTAGCCGATTTGGATATTGTACTAAAAGAATATCCCGATTTTTATCAGGGCTATTATTTACGGTCAGAAATCAAACGTAAACAAAACGACTTACGTAGTGCTGAACAAGACTATTTATATGCACGTAAAAAAGAAGAGCAAACCAAAAAGGACGCATTCGCAGGAAAAGAAAGTACAACTAAGACTCGTGAAAAATCAGATAAAACAATCGATAAATTCAAATTGTTGGTTGTAGCCGACAAGGAGGAGGAAGAAAAAAGTAAATACAATAGCGAAACACGCGGAAAGGTTCAGAATAAGCAAGCGAATATAGAGCTAGCTCCAACCTTTGTTGTATCGTATTACGAAAAAGAAAATGACTACCAAAAATTCATTCACTACAACCAAGATCTAGAGAATATCAATAAGCGAAATATCTTGAGTAGAAAACTAATCATTACCAATCAAGAAGTAGCATTAGACAGTACTCAGGTTGCAATACATTTTGCATCTATCAACGAGTACTCGAAACTGATTGATCAACAGCCCGAAAATGCAGTGTTTTACTTTGCAAGGGGTATCGATTATATGTTGGTTCAGGATTTCAGCAGTGCAATCGAAGATTTCACGAAAGCAACGGTTATTGATCCGAAGTTTACTCTTGCCTATTTTAATTTGGCTGTAACATATACAAAGCAATTAAAATCGAAAGACATTTTCCCCGAATTGTATAGCCAAGCTCCTCGTACTGAATTGAGCATCAGCATGCAGGTAGGAGCCGACAAACCGGCATCTTCAACATCGGGAGGTAATTCGGATACAGACTCAAAAGCTATCCGTGCACGCCTCGAATACGAATCTATTCTAAAAAGTTATAATAAAATTATAGAGTTATCGCCCGATTTTACTTTTGCATATTATAACAGAGCCGAAATAAAATCGATGCAGAAAGATTACAGGGCAGCCATTTTAGACTATAATGAGATAATCAGACGTGATTCGGACTTTGCAGAGGCTTACTACAATAGAGGCTTAAACCGACTACAGATAAAAGACAACGATCGTGGATTGGACGACTTGCGTAAGGCGGGAGAACTGGGAATGGTGGGTGCATACAGTATTATTAAAAGAATGACCGAATAGAATGCCTAAGATTAGATGAAAAAATAAAGAAAATATTCTCATAAAAAAATGTTTGGGAATAATCTGAATAAGTTCTAAGTAACTTCATAATGAAGTATTTCAGTAAAATAAATGTATTTTTACACTATCTTATTTTAATGAAGCAAACATGGAGAATGCCCCTCAGATAGATATTGTATTAACATGGGTGGATGGTAATAATCCCCAATGGAAAAGCCTCTATAACAAATACAGCAGCGAGATTGGCGATGGTGATAAGCGAGAGATTCGTTTTAGAGATTGGGGCTTATTGAAATATTGGTTCAGAGGAATAGAAACCTTTGCCCCATGGGTCAGAACAATACATTTTGTTACCTCCGGTGAATTTCCCGATTGGCTCGACCCCCATCATCCCAAATTAAATTGGGTGAAACACGAAGACTTTATGTCGAATGAGTTTCTTGCGACCTTTAATATTAATGCAATAGAAACAAATTTGCATCGAATTGCAGGGTTGAGCAACCAGTTCATTTTTTTTAATGACGATATGTTTCTCATAAACATAGCCAAGCCTTCCGATTTTTTCAGGAATAATTTGCCCTGCGATTTTGCTATTCTCGACCCGATATTTCCGGAGGCATACCCCGAAATATTTGTGAATGATATAAAGATTATCAATCGTCATTTTTCCAAAAGGGAAACCATCAGTAAAAATTTGTTGAAATGGATAAATCCCAAATACGGAAAATATTTACTCAAAAGCATACTACTTCTGCCTTGGAAAAAATTTCCCGGATTACTTGATGCCCATTTGGCTCATTCGTTTCGGAAAGAAACATTTGAGGAGGTTTGGAATGCTGAACCTAATATTTTGCATAAAACAGGCTGTACTCGTTTCAGATCTCATGGAGATGTCAATCAGTGGCTATTTAGGTTTTGGCATATCGCAAAAGGAGAGTTTTATCCGACAAATATTCTAGCTCAAGGACGAAATTTTGAAATATCCACATCCAATATCGAAGATATTTGCAAGTACATCCGTCACCAAAAGGGTATGCAAGTTTGTATAAATGATGGGGAAGATATAACAGATTTCGAGGTCTTAAGCCTAAAACTACAAGAGGCATTTAACGTTATCTTACCCAACAAATCTTCATTCGAAAGAACATGATAATAAGCTTTATAATACCTGTTTATAATACCGGAAAGTATCTGAAAAGATGTGTTGACAGTATCTTGAATCAAGGTATAAATAAGAGTTCGTTTGAGATTATAATAATAGATGACGGGTCAACAGATAATTCGTCCGAAATTATAGCTGATTTATCAAAACGCGAGAGTTGTATCAAAAAGATCATATGTACCGAAAATAGAGGTCCGGGGGCTGCCCGTAATGCAGGAATAGGCATTGCACAAGGAAAATACATTTTCTTTATAGACTCCGATGACTACCTTTTTGATAATTCATTAGTACAGCTTTTTGAATATGCCGAATCGACAATTTCTGATATTATAGGTTTCGATTGGGCAGAGATATATTCTAATGGGACTATCGTAACAAAAAAGAAGCCAATCGACAACACACCCATGTCGGGTGCCGAATATTTGAACGGGTTTAATATTAGCGGAGGTGTTTGGGCTTATTTATTTTCGACATCACTGCTCAAAAAAACGTCTGTGCTAATGCCCGGAGGCATTTATCATGAAGATGAATTGTTTCTAACAGAAGCGTTTTTGTATTCCGACAAGATTGTTTTTATCAATCAATTGGTTTATGCTTATTTTCAGCGTAGTGAATCTATAATAAATAATAAGCATAAAGATCAGGTCAACAAGCGAATAAGTGACCGTATATATGTTTTGGATCAACTTTTTTATCTAGAGAAAAAAACAAACTTGAGCGAATTACAAAAACGAGGATTGAAGCGAAAGATTCACTTTTTGGCAGTAGATTTTATCATTAACCTCATTCGTTCGGGTATTGACGCAACGATTATAAAAGACAGAATTCAAGAACTAAAAGACCGCAAATTATATCCTCTGCCCGCAATGCCCTATTCTTCTAAATACATCTTTTTTCGCCTCATTTTCAATTACAGGCAAAACATTATTTGGGCATCAAAATTGGGCTTGTTCAGTAGAGCAAACGCATGAAAAAAATATCTCTGCTTCCGAGGATGCTGGTAGGGGCATATTGCACACGCCCAGTATTCATTTTTTATTCTCAAGCGTATGCAATACGCCCCTAAAGCTTTCGATAATAAAATAAGTCAAGTTTCATGTGTTTTCCCCCAAAAAGACAACTCGTTTAGTTGCCTGTTATCCATCCTTCGGCTATCGTATAGAGTAACCACATATTCAAAAGAGTAACAATACCCGCAATGGTATACAGCATGTATTTGGTGCGTGGTTTGTTGGCATACTTGCCCATTACCTCCTTAGATGAGGTGAGCCTCACCTGCAAAAAAACAGTTATAGGCAACTGCATACTCAAAATGGCTTGCGAAATAATAAGTCCTTTAAACGGATTACTGATTACGAATATAATCAACAGAGCCACTCCCAACGATATAGCAACCCCTGTGCGCGAGTGAATATCTTTTATATTGTAGGGTTCGTCGTACATGCCGGCAAAGATAGATCCTGCTGCAATTCCCGAAGTCATAGAAGACGAAACGCCGGCAAATAATAAGGCAATGGCAAACACCACAGCAGCATTTGACCCCAATAAGGGTTCGAGAAGGCTTTTTGCCTGTTGTAAATCATCCACAATCATTCCTTCTCTGAAAAAAGTAGACGCAGCCAACAGAATCATGGCACTATTGATTGCCCATCCGATAACCATCGAAAACAGCGTATCGCAAAACTCATATTTGAGCTGTTTTTCGATCACCTTATCATCTTTCAAGTTCCATTCGCGGCTTTGGATAACTTCGGAGTGAAGAAACAGATTGTGAGGCATAACCACAGCACCCAATACACTCATAATGATAAGAATACTCCCATTGGGCATCGAAGGTGTAACCCACGCAACGGCAGCCTCCTTCCATTGAATATCTACCAAAAAGAGTTCGTATATAAACGATAAGCCGATAAGAGAGACAAAGGCTATAATATATCGTTCTATTTTTTTATAGGAGTTGGAGAACATCATACCGGCTACAAATATAGTAACCAGCACAGCCCCTATCTTTATGGGGACATCAAAAAGCATTTCGAGGGCAATAGCTCCTCCTAGTATTTCGGCAAGAGATGTTGATATGGAGGCAGCTATAGCAGACCACAAAGTGAGGCGTGAAGCTCGTCGGGGCAGGTATTTATTAGCCGCTTCGGACAGACATAAGCCCGTTACAATACCCAAGTGAGCCACATTGTGTTGAAGTATAATAAGCATAATGGTCGAAAGAGTTACCACCCAAAGAAGAGTATAACCAAACTCCGATCCGGCAGCAAAATTAGACGCCCAGTTTCCGGGATCGATAAACCCTACAGTCACCAATAATCCGGGTCCAATGTATTTTAATAATTCAAAAGCTCCCGATTTTAGTTTCGGATTTCTTTTATTAAAGTCTTTTTTTAGTTTCTGCCAAAAATTTCTCATATTTCGGATTTTACAAATAAGTACTGTGAAATATTTGTTACTACGTTTCTAGTAGGGGTGCGATTCTACACCACTTTCAATTAAACATTGCTATTTTGTGGGCAGGGCAGAGCCCTGCCTCTACGCATTTATATTTATGAAATACAACCAAGGCTCTTGCACTATTCCATCGTGTGGCTCGACTTGAGGTACCCCCTACGGATTTTACATTACTGTCTTGCGGGATTTGTAATACCGAAAGACGAAAAGAGAGGAGTTGCTCCCTCTCTGTACCCCCCTCTCCTTTGGAGAGGGCTGGGGTGAGGTGCATTTTAGCAAAGTTAGCATAAAAGAGTATACTTCATATATACGTTTTTAACTTTTTATTTCCATAACGAAACAATCTATGCTTTATAAAGTTTACTTATATTTGTTTTTATTTACATTTTCACTAAAATAGCACATCATGAGACAGAAGATAAGCCCCGTATTGGTACTGTTTCTTACTATCGGCTTTTTGTTATTGACAAATGGCTGTAGCCGCAAAGGATCACGCACTATTGATCCCGAATTTGCACGATATATTGCAGCGTTTACTTACGGATCGGTCTCTTCGACTTCTTCGATTCAGATCGAACTGAATCAGGATATGCCTTCGGTCGAATTAAACAAAGAGATCGACGAAGACATGTTTCAATTTTCGCCCAAAATAAAAGGAAAAGCGTATTGGGTAAATACCCGTACCATAAAATTTGTACCCGAACCCGGAGAATTGAAGCAGGGCGAAACATACGATGCTTGGTTTAAGCTCGATAAGGTGCTTAAGGTAGAAGATGACTTCGACGAATTTTACTTCTATTTTAAAGTTCCCGAGCAAAATTTTTCGGTAGATGTACTTCCTTATTCACCCACTAAGGACAATAACCTTACATGGAACTCTGTTAAGGGAACACTTTTATTAGCCGACGAAGCAGCCCTGCCCGATATACAAAAGATGCTTTCGGTAGAAGGCAATTCTAACACAGCCTCTATAAAAATAGAAGCAACGGATGTAAAAGGGCGATATGCCTTTACGATTGATAGTCTCAAAAGAACTGCACAAGATTTGGTTTATCAACTGAAAGTAGACGGTTCGTCTATCGGAGCTAAAAAGGATGTCGAAAGATTGCCCATTGTATTACCAGCCATAAATGCCTCTACCTTTTCGGTGGTAGATGTACGTACAGCCTATGAGCCATCGGAATGTATTCGCATTACATTTAGCGATCCGTTATCCAATAATCAGAATATCCAAGGATTGGTTAAACCAAATGGAATCGAAAACTTTTCGTACGAGGTACAAAAGAATGTATTGAAACTCTATTTAGATGCTAATAGTACTACAACTAGTGTCGATCTGAATATTTTCCAAGAACTGAAGAGTTCAGAGAATAAAACGCTTGATAAGAGCTACAATTATCAATTGTCTCTCGAAAAAAATAAGCCCGAAATAAAGTTACTCAACTCGGGTAATATTCTCCCCAGTTCCGATAACTTGAATATCCCTTTCCAAGCCGTCAATCTTTGGGCAGTAGATGTAACGATCGTTAAGATTTACGAAAATAATATATTGGGATACCTTCAATCCAACGATTTTGGAGGCGATAACGAGTTGAGGCGTTTTGGTCGTCTGATCCTTAAAAAGCAAATAAGGCTCGACGAAGACCATACCATGCGATTAGATCAATGGAATAATTTTGCCATAGACCTGTCTACCCTCATCAAACAAGATCCGGGTGCAATCTATCGGGTTAAGTTCAGTATGAAGCAAGAATACTCACTATACCCATGTAGCGGAGTAGTGCCGCAAGTGCCACAGGAGGCAGGAATGGAACGCTTCGATAATCGTATGACCGAAGAAGATGAAGCCGTTTGGGATGTTCCTCAATCATATTATTACGATGCCGAGGATTCGGAAGGCTATGATTGGGACGAACGGGAAGACCCCTGTAAGAGTAGTTATTACTACAACCGCTCATCGGACTGTATTGTGTTTGCATCAAATATAGGTTTAGTAGCCAAAATTGGGTCAGATAAAAAAGTATCGGTGGCATTAACCGATATTCTTACCACCAAACCCCTATCGGGAGCAGTGGTAGATGTCTATAATTACCAAATGCAACGTATCGGAACAGGAAAAACCGATGGCGATGGGTTTGCCGATATAGATTACAAAGGCGGAGTTCCGTTTGTGGTGGTTGCTGCCAAAGATAAAGACAAAGGATATTTGAAGCTCACCTCCAACCTGTCTCTGTCACTCAGCAATTTTGATGTCAGTGGAAAAGAAATTCAAAAAGGGCTCAAAGGATATGTTTATGGCGAACGGGGCGTTTGGCGTCCGGGAGATTCTATCTACCTTACTTTTATATTAGACGATAAAATAAATCCCCTGCCAAAAGGGCATCCGGTGTCGCTGGATATGTTTACACCAACGGGGCAATTGTATCAAAAATACGTAAATACATCGGGAGTAGACGGTTTTTATGCTTTCAAATTGGCAACCGATCCGGGAGCTATTACGGGCAACTGGCGAGCCGACATAAAAGTAGGAGGAGCTACCTTCTCTAAAACGCTGCGTATCGAAACCGTGAAACCAAACAGGCTGAAAGTCCGCCTGAATGTGGGCGAACTGATAGATGCAAGTAACGGAGTACTCAACAGTAATCTGTCGTCGCAATGGTTGCATGGAGCACCGGCTGCTAACCTCAAAGCCAGTGTAGAGATGACCTTGTCGCTAGCCGATAATCCGTTTAAAGGATACGAAGCATATTCGTTTAACAACCCTACAAGCAATTTCACTTCCGATACTTACACCATATACGATGGCAGATTGGATGCAAACGGTAATGCTTCGATAGCAGGTAAGCTGCCTCCGGCATCGAATGCTCCGGGCATGCTTAAAGCCGACTTGATATCGAGGGTATTCGAAACAGGAGGAGATGCAAGTATCTATTCACAAACGGCTCCCTATTCTCCTTACTCGGCTTATGTGGGTATAAAGTCGCCCAACGAGTCAGACTACGAAATGTTGGAAACCAGCAAAGACAATACTTTAGATATAGTAACATTGACTCCCAATGGGAAGGTAATAAACCGATCGGATATCAATGTAAAAATATATAAGATCAAATGGTCGTGGTGGTGGAACCGCAACGACGAAGATTTATCGTCATACGTCAACAATACCTCTGCTAATATTATACTGGATCAGGATATTTCGACATCCGGAGGAAAAGGCAAGGTTACCTTTAAAGTAGAAGATTCGGAATGGGGGCGTTATCTCGTAATGGCTACCGATAAACAAAGCGGGCATATTGCCGGTAAGATTGTCTATGTAGACTGGCCCGCATGGAAGGGGCGTTCCGAAAAAGAAGATGCTTCGGGCTTGACTATGCTATCTTTCTCTACCGATAAGAGGACTTACAGTGTAGGCGACAAGGCTACTGTAACTATTCCCAAGAGTTCCGATGGTAGAGTGCTGATTAGTATTGAAGACGGATCGAAAGTAATACAACGCGATTGGGCTGAAACCAGTGCCAAAGAAGATACAAAATATACTTTTGAGGTAACGGAAGAGATGAATCCTAACTTTTTCATCTTCGCAACATTGTTGCAACCTCATGCTCAAAAAGATAACGATTTGCCGATACGTTTGTATGGTGTCTTGAATATAAAAGTAGAAAATAAGAATACGATACTAACTCCGGTGATTACTATGCCGGACGAACTTAGACCTGAAAAAGAATTTACGGTATCGGTATCCGAAAAAAATAAACAGGCAATGACCTATACGCTTGCCGTAGTGGATGAGGGTCTGCTTGATCTTACTTCGTTTAAAACACCCAATGCGTGGACTGACTTCTATGCCTATCAGGCGTTAGGGGTTCGCACATGGGATATGTTCGATATGGTAGTAGGTGCACAAGCCGGCAAACTTGGTCCACTTTTGAGTATTGGTGGTGACCAAGCTCTTAAACCATCGAGCAATCCGTTGAACAGGTTTAAACCTGTTGTTAAATTCTTAGGACCATTTACAATGAAAAAAGGCGAAACACAGTCGCACAAAATAAAACTCGATCCGTATATCGGTTCAGTGCGTGTGATGGTAGTAGCCGGCTCTCAAGAAGGAGCTTACGGAAACACCGAAAAAGCAGTAGTAGTAAAAAATCCGTTGATGATATTGTCTACCCTTCCGAGAGTGGCAGGACCTGACGAAGAAATTCTTCTTCCTGTGAATGTTTTCGCAATGGACAAAAAAGTAAAAACGGTAAATGTAACAGTTCAGGCATCAAACGGATTATTCCAGTTTACGGATGGTACAAGCAAATCTGTAACCTTTACCGAAACAGGCGATAAGGTAATTTACTTCAAAGTGAAAGTTGCCAAACGAACAGGAGCCGAAAAAGTAACCATCAAAGCCAGCGGAGGTGGGGAGGTTTCGAACGAAACGATAGATATAGAGGTGAGGAATCCTAATCCGCCTATCATACTCACTTCGGATGCTTTAGTACCAAGCGGACAATCGCACGAACTGAGTATCACTATGGATTCGCCCAGTGCCAATGATTGGGTTAAACTAGAGGTGTCGCGTATGCCATCTGTAGATTTGAGCAAAAATATGGCTTATCTGTATGACTATCCTTATGGATGTTCGGAGCAAGTAACCTCAAGAGTATTCCCATTATTATATGTGAGTGCATTCCGCAAATTCTCGGACAAAGAAACCGAGAAGATGAAATACAATATCAATGAAGCAATCAAGATATTATCATCTCGTCAGTTGGGCGATGGCGGTATTGTTTATTGGCCCGGAAACTCTTATCCGACAGAATGGGTGAGTACGTATGCAGGTCACTTTTTGGTAGAAGCTAAAAATAAAGGCTATAATGTTCCCGAATCTGTTATCAGTAAATGGAAACAATTCCAGAAACAAGCAGCACAACGATGGAACAGGGGCGATCTGTATAGTTCGTACTACTCGTATTCGATGACCGATCTGCAACAGGCATATCGTTTGTATACGCTTGCCTTAGCAGGTGATCCCGAACTAGGGGCTATGAACCGATTGAAAGAAATGAAAGACCTGTCGATACAAGCCCGTTGGAGATTGGCGGCAGCGTATGCCATTGCAGGCAAAAAAGATGCGGCTCTACAAATTGTATCGAATGTACCTTTAACGGTTGATAGCTATTCAGCGTACAATAATACGTATGGTAGTCCAGCTCGTGATATGGCAATGATTATGGAAACCAATCTATTATTAGGCAGAACAGAGAAGGCACTTTCGGCAGCATCTCAAGTATCGGCAGAATTGAGTTCCGATTATATCTCAACCCAAACGGCTGCTTATGGCTTGATAGCCATGTCTCAATTAGCCGAAAAGATGGGCAAGGGAGCCATCTCTTACGATTGGAGCTTGAACGGCGTACCTCAAAAAGTAGAAGCAGGTCAGGTATTCCAAGAATACATAATCAAGCCACAAGAAGTGGTGAATGTAAGCTTCACCAATAAAGGACAGGGGCAGTTGTATGTTCGTCTGCTTGGACGTACTCAACCTCTTGTAGACACCTCTCTACCTAAAAATGACGGCATAAATCTGTATGTAAAGTATGTGGATGATAACAACAATGAGGTAAACGTAGCTTCGCTTCAACAGGGAACAGAATTTTTTGCGAATGTGATCGTGCAAAATGTGTCTGGCGAATCTATTACCGACTTGGCACTTAACCAAATATTCCCTTCGGGTTGGGAGATATTCAATAACCGATTGTTTAATGCGGGTGCAAATGCTGCCAGTTCACCCTTTACATATCAGGATATAAGAGACGATAGGGTGATGACATTTTTCAACTTGAGTAGTGGATATTCAACAGCTATTAAAGTCCGCTTACAGGCGGCATATTGCGGTAAGTTTTATCTTCCGGCAGTGGCTTGTGAGGCAATGTATAAACCGCAAACTCAAAGCCGTACTTCGGGTATATGGGTGGAGGTGAGGCAGTAAGATAAATATTTTTTGTTGCAGGGGATTTATAGTCCCCTGCTTTTTTGGAAGATAGAAATTGTAGTAATAGCATTCGGATATGTTATCCGAGCGGACAAGACTTTTTAATAATACCCACGATGCAATCGTGCGGCAACTAGAGAGCTGTTTTCTCCCGAACATAAAAAACGTTTCAATGTTGTTGAGGCAAAAGTCCAAATTGAGAAAGAGCCTGAGAACCCGAATAAATTGCAGTTAAATAGTCGTCCCTTAAAAACCAGATAACATTCAATTATTCAATAGACTATATAGTAATATAGTTGTTTATATCTGCAAGAATCTGTATCTTAGAGTACAAATTCTTGCAGATTTATTATGTTAGCACCAAGTAAAAAAGATGCCCAGAAGAGTTTATTCTTCTCTTTGGGAGATAGCCTAAATCAAAA
>JAVBJR010000464.1:0-3202 GCA_031546965.1 Dysgonomonas sp. | reverse complement strand
GTTATGGGAAATGGGGGTACGGGGTAAAATGTATAGAATGTTGAAGGGAATATATCAAAAGACAGAAAACAGGGTGAGGACAGAGGAGGGGGTAACGAGGAAGTTTAGGACAGGAAGAGGAGTAAGACAGGGGTGCCCACTGTTGTTCAACTTATATATTGCCGATTTAGAGGAATGGTTGAAGGGGCGACAGGAAGGAGGAGTTGTGATAAAAGGGATAAAAGTATGGGTTTTAGCGTACGCGGACGATATGGTTTTAGTGGCGGAGGAGCCGAAACAGATGCAGGCGATGTTAAGAGGGCTGAGTAGCTATTTGAAAAGGAAAGGGTTGATGCTAAATTACACAAAGTCTAAAATGCAAATATTTTGTAAAGGAGGGAAGAGAGCAAAAATAGAGAAGTGGGAGTGGGAGGGAAAAGAGGTAGAAGTGGTGAAAACGTTTAAATATCTAGGAATGGTAATGCAAAGCAACAATGGAGTAGGGGAACATATAAGATACTTAAAGAAGAAGGCGAGGATGGCAATGGGAGAGGTATGGGGAATAGGGGAGAGATATTGGAAAGGAGAGGCATGGATAAGGGAGAAGTTGTTTACGAGTATGATAGAATCCATTATGACGTATGGAGCGGAAATATGGGGGTGGGAGGAACAAAGGGAGTTGCAAAAGATAATTACGAAATATTGGAGGTGGGTATTGGGAGTGCATTGGAACGTACCAGGATATATTATCCAAGAGGAGGTGGACGAGAAACAGTTATGGGTGAAGACCTGGAGAAGAGCATACGAGTATGAAAGGAGGCTGAGGACAGAGGAGCGGGGAATGTGGGGGAATATATGCGCAAAGTGGAGAAGTGAAGAGGCACAAAAAGGACTAAGATGGAGAGTATTGAGAAGAAAAGAATTGGAGAAGCTGGGCATATCGGAGGAAGGGATAGTAGATTTGGAGATGAGAGGTTGGGATGTGGGGGAAGAGATAGAGAGAAGGATACATGATAGAAGGGTACAGATGAACTGGATGAAGATACAAGACTCCAAATTTAACCCAAATTATAAGGAGCTGAAGCACGGAAAAAGAAGAGCACAGTATATAGATAGTAAAGAGTTAGGCAAGTTCGATAAAGTAAGGTTAGCAAGATATAGGACAGGGGGAGAGCTTGGTGCGGCAAATTACTGGAGGGAGAAGGAGGAGAAGAATTGCAAAATATGCGGAACAGAGGAGGAAACATTAAGACATATAATAGAACAGTGCGAGGGGATGAGTGATAGAGCAAAGGAGAAGAAGATAGGAGAACTATTGAGGGAAGATGGGGGAGGGTGGAGATGGCTAAAGGAGTTAGATAAAGAAAGAAGAAGTAAACAGAAGAGATAGAGGGTAGGACATAGACACGTCTGGCACAGTAAGGGGAGGGAGGTTTAAGAGAAGGGTGGAAACATGGATACACACACGCCATATGGGATGAATTTTTTATTATGTATTTATTTATTTAAGTAATTTATTTATTTATTGTATTTATTTTATTTATCTTATCTTTATTATTTCTAGTTAGTTAGTTTTCGTATGTATTCAGATACCGACCGAATGGTACGGGGTGATGTAAAATTCTCTTTCAATGCCCATGGGCTCGAAATAAAATTGTACTACATCTCTCTCAGAATTCAAAAACAATCCATGGATCCTGTAGGCAGCATAGCAAACATTTCGTTTCTCGACGTCACTGAGTGTGCTGTAGTAGACCCTAGTGTCAAATCGGTAGACTCCGCTTTCTTCACTGGTCATCGATGCATATCCAAGTTCACGGGTGAGAAATTCATTGTTTATTCGGAATCCGTCAAGATCGATGATCATGCAAATAGAATCAAATGCAATCTAATTTCATGTTAGATTTTTTTCTGGTAATTAAGCAATATTCAGAGTATTAGGGTTATCTTACCTGGTTTTGCATCGAGTCAGAAATCATCTTCAAAGCACAGCTCATAGCAGATATCGCACTGGGTCTTGTTGGCCTCAGCTCGTAGCGAGAAATGACTTGGTCATCGTGCGTGTTGAATTTATACGGCGTGAGAACAATAGCATCTAAACCGGTTTGTATATAATAAAGGCTTATCTACAATCTACTCAAGGTCATTAGAGGGAAAGGTTGGCTCATGCAACTTTCTGCGTGACGTCACTGGGACAAAAGCGTACAAAAAGCGCCCCAGGACATGTAAATTAGCCGTCATGTGACTTCTATTTTATTACACAAATGACAATGCGTGACGTCACTGGGACGATTGCATGCAATTTCTTGCAGGGGAAGTGTTGCATGAGCCAACCTTTCCTTCTAATAACCTTGCAATCTACCTACGTCGATCCGCTTCCTACGCCGGCCCGCATCCCAGAGTCAGGCTGGATCCGGATCCTAACAATCATCGCAAGAAGGGAATGAAATGAGTCGGCTGGTGACCACCAAGGGGGATATAATCTATGGGTCGCTGGAGGCTCCAGATCGTCTTCCCCAATTGATTTAATATTTGTTAATCCGCGTCCGCCAATCAGCGCGCAGGATGAGAAGGATGCGGGGCGCCGAGGGATCCGCTTTTCGTGGCCAGATTGTTTATTCGCATAATAAAGTACCTTCACATAGGACTGAATTTGCAGATCGGTGTTGCGGATCGTAGAAAAAAATAATTGCGGATCGGTGTTGCGGATCGTAGAAACAAGTAATTGTGGATCGGTATGTATTGGTTGCGGATCGATATGTATCGATTGTGGATCGATATTAGCATCAGGTAGAACTGAAAATTTGAAAAAACCGGTCAGATAGGACTGGAAATTTGAATTTCCCGTTAACCGCGAGTGGGAGGAGCTAATTTGCATACTCACACCTGATTGGTTGGTTTAAATTGGCCACGCCCCCTAATTCCAAGAATAGCTACGCCCCCAATTCCAGGAAATGACATCACTTCCTCCGCCGTGTCACCTTCCTATGCTACTGTCTGTGCTGTTGGGAAACTCACAACCCACCTGACA
Source organism: Dysgonomonas sp. (assembly GCA_031546965.1). Lineage (GTDB taxonomy): Bacteria > Bacteroidota > Bacteroidia > Bacteroidales > Dysgonomonadaceae > Dysgonomonas_A. The sequence continues at coordinate 192 of JAVBJR010000464.1, read as the reverse complement.
GGCCTTTATTCGGGTAGAATAAAGTCACCTGTCTCTTAACAATTTTGGCGCCACCGGGTGGAACACTGTTGAAGGTGTGTTTCAAGCTACAAACACAACATGGACAAATTATTGAAGGGACGGCGACCTTTCCGCACCAAGGTCACCAAACTCATTGGTGAAATTGTGACTGCATTGGATGTACAGCCACCT
>JAVBJR010001203.1:0-2839 GCA_031546965.1 Dysgonomonas sp. | reverse complement strand
TACCCATAATTTTGGTGTGTCTGTGTGTAACTACTCCTTTTGCTTGTGTATCCCCTCCCGTTACTTGATCTCCGAATATGGGGCAAAATTTCCCAATGTGACCATACTTCTGGCATCTATAGCACTGTCGTGTGCTCGGATCGAACCCTCTACCACTTTGAGTCCTAAAGTGTTCACCCCTTCGCTCATAATTGCCTCTAGTCGCAAATTGATTTTGGTCAACTCCGGGGAACGTATCTTTTAATTCTCCTCTGTCTTGTCAGGGAAAACGGCCCCGCCCTCGCGATGCATGCTTGGGATGTGCAGCCATGGCACATGTCTCAACTGCTGTTTTGTTTGAATTTCCCAAAATAATTTTAGCTTCTTCTTGCAAAAGGGATATTTTCAAATTTTCTAAATTAAAGTCTCTTTCGAACACTTTAAGATTTCGGATAAAGCTTCTTATTCTGGGGGCAAACCATTTACAATGTGAATAGCTCCCAAAACATAATTAATTTGAAGTCCTGCGTCGCGCAATTGTTCAAGCAAGTCATATTTTGTATTAAAATAGGATAACATTGACTCGTTAGGAAACTTCTCAACTCTATCGAATTTTTGAAGTGCAAGAGTTAAATTCTAAGGATCAAATAAAGTCCTTAATTTATGCAATTGGTCCCAAACCTCTTTAGCTGTCTCGCATTTTTTAACTTCTCTCACTGCATTGTCATCTATAGATATCAATAGGGCACCTACGGCTTTCTCTTCCTTTACTAACATCTCTGGGGTAGGGTTTGATCCAAGTCCACACTCAACTACGGGCCAACATCCCTTACTCTTTAAGAAACCCCGCATTCGCAATTTCCAGAATTGGTAATTATCAATGGTCAACTTGTCAATATGCGCAAATTCAATTTGTTTTTCCAATTGGGAACAAACTACACCAAATTACTCTGTTTGGCTTTTCACCGTGTTCAGACCGCACCGATCAATCGAATCTGTGTATTATTCCCTATTTAATAAACTTTCCCTTTTGGTTGATGCGACACTTTGCACAACCGGCCGCGGACTCCAAAAACAATTGGGGGTTGTTTCCCCGCCAAAAATCCGCTAATAACCTCTCAAACACTCGTTGAAATTAACCCAAGGTCAACTCATAGAAGCGCCGTTACTCTCTCGTTTGGCACCAAAATAGCGACCTATTCTATCGCTCGACGAAGAATTTGCACTAATTCACCTTTTTCTCGCTCACAATTCGCGAAATTAATGATTAAATCGTGTTTACTGTTCCCCAATCTATAATAATCACTATAGTTAACTTATTTCTATAGTGAATTCAACCTGATGTTGACAGATTTCGATTGCTTCGTGTTCACCATCCGTTTCTGCATCCAACTTTTTAGGAGAAAGATGGTGGCTCGCACGTCTTGCTTCATTCACTGCTGCCTTTCCCGCGTCGAAACGGTAAAAATGCACAATGTCCGTTCAACTCACGTACAGTTCTTTCAGTTTCCGTTGTTTCTTTCTCTTGTTGATCCGTTTTTACTTCGTTTTTTAGATGACAGGAACCAGCCACGTCGTCACCGCTTCAGCCCTTCTAGCCGCTCAGCTGCTCAGCTGCTCAGCCAAATGGCCGCTCGCTCATTCGGTACGTACACGTCGTTTCTCTCACTTTCGTTCGCCAATTTGCTGTTATTTTCAACTTTTTCTTAATACATATCAGTCCATTAAAGCCTGGACTCGCAGCTAGGCCAGTACCGGGCCCTTAACCTGTTATTTATTACGTGTCCATCTTCCAGTCACCTCGAAATGAAGAGATCGTTTGCAGGTCAGCAATGTTTATTTACTGAATTATCGTTAGTAACTTGCACAGCAACGTTACATATTATATTATAGATCACAGATCCAGTCGCTAACGTAATGGCCATAACGAGGCCAGCTTCCAACGAACGCAAGTGACATTGTGCAATGTGCAAAGAAACGAGGTAAGGACTGATATAAACTTTATTGGGTGTGTCATGTGACATCACCGACCATTGAGGTCACGCCAACACCGCTGTTGCACAATCGCGTGTGCAACGTCAACACCGTGACGCGATTGACCAATTATGCAAACGAGGAGGTTAGATTATTAATAATTTCGCTTTTGACACATCCATCTCTGGATTATCATCTATAGTAATCGTAAATGGGGTAACGCTTGTGACAACTTCTGTGCACAGGTATTCATCCACTGATTTGCTCAGACCAGGAAAAGCAACACCCGTGTGAAGAGCCGAGTGGGACATGAATTTCCCTACAGCTTCATAAATGCCAGACCTCAGCAAGTATGCATCACATGTTGGAACTCTGTGATCACTGGCTCCCACAAAAAGTGCCACTTTATGAATTACAGACGAATGTGAAAGTGATTGCATGGAATATAGTGGGTTTGAAGATGAAAGATTTTGAGTTTTGCAAGTATGTGCAGTCTGGGGATGTCATAATGTTAATAGAGACTTAGGTGGAAGACAAAGATTGGAAGTATTGGGAAAGAAGGTTACCATCAGAATACTGTTGGGAGAGAGTGAATGCAGTACGCCAGAAAGTTAAAGGAAGAGCAGCGGGTGGATTTTAATGGGAGTTCAGAAAAATCTGAGCAAGGAGGAACTGAAATTCACAAAAAGTAAACAATCTATGATGTGCACAGTTAAAGAGACCGCGGAACGTGGAAGTTAATTGCGGTGTATAATAGAGAAGGTTGGATAGAGATGGAAAAAGAATTAAATGACCATATGGGAAAAGGGGAACAGGGGGAGGATGAAGCATGGTTGGTGATGGGGGACTTCAATGCTCGAATAGGAATGCAGGAAAGGATTGTAAC
>JAVBJR010000806.1:0-8093 GCA_031546965.1 Dysgonomonas sp. | reverse complement strand
ACCTTGGTTTGCATATCGTAATCAAAAAACCGCGAAGTTTTCTTTACAAGATACTAAAAATCAAGGTCTTTTCCTAATATTTTACCACTAATGTATTGATTATTACAGAATTGTATTTTTTGTCATGTACTTAGATAAATTATACTTTTAGATTCTAAGTAAAAATAAATCTTATTAATCTGTGTTATAAGTACATTTCTTATAAGAGAAAACCGGATGCCGAAAAGGTAATAGAGTAGGCTATTTATAATCTTTTAATATTATGAAGCAAAAGAAAGAAATTGAACTAGAAAAACTAGATGCAAAGAAATTTAATTCTTTAGAAAAAAATCAGATGACTAAATTATGTGGTGGTGGTCATGTTTCGGTAGCTACTACGACTTGTTATCCAGGCGGAGGTTATAATAATGATGGGGATGACAGTGGCTGGTAATTAAATTCTAAACTTTAACTCTACTTGAGGGTCTAATTCAAGTAGAGTTTTAAACATTAATATTTAACGATGAAAAATACACTAATATGCTTTTTGATATTACTTTCATCTTGTACAACTTCCTACAAAAGCAGTTATACTAATAGTAATAAATTCATTAAAGATTATTATTATTTTTATCACAATGATAGCCTTAAGGTCTCAATAGATCTTTTTGGCGATTATACTTATGGTGTCAATACTAACAATGATTATAATAATAGTATAGGCAAGAGAGATTTCAACAATGATAGAAGATTAATAAGTATATATTTCCCCAAATTAGATGTTAAGAAAAAAGATTTTGTATTTAAAGCTTCCACTTTTATAGAACCATATATAAATACCTCTTTATATCTTTTCCCTACGGTTTCAAAGATAGATTCTTGTTTTATAGATACACTTAGTTGCACTGTTATATGCTCAGTACATCAGGATGATAAACAATATGTTCAATTATTCTCATTGGCTAAGAACCAGCAACAGAATGATAATTCATTACCTATTTTAAAATATGAGGCTAGAGAGACTATAAATTCATATAGGTTTAATGATCAATATAAGAAAGTCAATCCTAAAAATCCGTTCACATTAGCACTTGAAAGTATGGGAGATAGTGCTAATTATTTGAACCCTATTTTAAGCTTAAAATCAAATGAATTGAACTATAATAAGGCAGAACAAACTGAATCATTGTACTTACAAGCAGCATTAACATATAATTCATTCATTGAGAACAATATTAATTTTTCTAAGTTATGTAAGACATTTTATAAGCAAACTAAGCAGAATCTAAATATCTTAGTATACGATTCTGTTGCTTTGCAATATATAAAAACGGAAGTTGTAAATCGGCAAATAGTTATGATAAATGAGCAACATTGGCAACCGAAGCATCGATATTTAGGAAATCAGCTACTGGCATTTTTTTATGAGCAAGGGTTCAGGTATTTAGCTGTAGAAGCAATAGACGAAAAAGATGATTCTTTGAATATCCGAAAATATCCATTGCAAACTTCTGGTCTTTACTTAAAGGAACCTCAATTTGCCAATTTTATTCGTAATGCTTTGCAAATAGGTTACAAAATAATACCATATGACGTACAAGGAGCTGAACGAGAAAGTGGGCAAGCACAAAATATTTTTGATAGAACCCTTTTCCAAAATGATAGTGCAAAAGTATTAGTATGGGCAGGGATTGCACATATTCGGGAAGATAAGTCCGATTTTCCTAAAATGGCGTATTACTTGAAGAAAATCTCCAACATTGATCCTCTTACAATAGAACAAACACAAGGAGATAAGTATGCATCCAATCTAAATGAACACTTTTTGGGAATAAGAAGAGATTCAATCCTTTCGGATAAATGTGATATATTTATATATAATAATATAAAAGAAACGGACTATAGAGTTTCTCCCCTAGAGTCTGAAAAAAAAACTGAAATAACTCTTTCTCCAAATGCAGAGAATAAACTTAAACAACATGGAAATCTTATACTAATGGTTTATATTAAAAGTGAGTTTGAAAAGCATAGATTTAATGCCGTTCCGATAAAAAATTACTTACTGACAGATCAAACGAAAATATCTCTTAAACTACCATTAGGCGATTATTATATTATAATTAGAACCCCTACATCATCCATTGTAGACCAATTTGATTTGAGTTTAACATTGTAAAATATGATATTAATATTTAGTTATTCGGGAGATTTTAGTACAGATCGGGTTATAGATTGGCTTAATTATTATAAATATCCTTTTTTGAGGTTCAATTCTTCTGCGATTTTTAATGAATCTTTGAGAGTAGATTTACTTGAGAGAAATATTTATGTTGATGGTATTCTTCTTCCCATTGATAAAATAAATGCTATTTGGTATCGAAAGTTTGGTTTAATCAGGGATTTTGACTTTTTTAATAATCCAGAGATAGAGTTTAAAACTCTTCTACATCTCCATCATGAACATGTCTCACTTTGGAGGTCAATTTGCTATATTCTGAAAAATAAGAAGTGGCTTACAGATCCGAATAAAAGTAACCTAAATAAGTGCGCAATTTTATTAGAAGCTTCTGAATTCGGTCTGAAAATACCTGCGACCTATATCGTCAATAATAAAAAGGAACTTCTAAATATACTAGATGACGGTAATTATATTATTAAATCTATTTATGATAGCTTTTTTGTGAGGAAAGAGTATGGCGTGTTTAGCATGTATACAAAAGAATTAACAAAGGAGTTATTTAATGAAAATGATTTGCCTGATTTCTTCTCAGCCTCTCTAATGCAGGAGAAGATAGATAAATTATTTGAAATAAGGGTGTTTTATATTAACTCTGAAATGTTCGCAATGGCAATTTTTTCTCAAACTAGTTCTCAAACACAAGATGATTTCAGAGATTATGTATGGTCAAAACCAAATAGAAATGTGCCTTACAAATTACCTTCTTTAATAAAGCAGAAAATACATAAATTAATGAAAAAGGTTGGTTTGAATTGTGGATCATTAGATTTGATTAAAGGCATTGATGGGAATTACTATTTTTTGGAAATTAATCCTGTTGGGCAATTTGGTATGATTGAAATTCCTTGTAACATGAGCTTACACCAAAAAGTTGCTCTAGAATTAATAAAAATGGATAAATAATGAAAAAAGAATATTTATATACCATGATACCTCAATCTCAAAAGAACAATTATTCTCTTAACTATTTCTATGCAAAACTACATAGAAATGATAGTACCAATAATGAACTAAAATTAGATCGATGTAAAGTATATTCTAAAGTACATACTAATACAAACTATGTAACTAATGTGTATTATAAAAATATATCGTCAATTTTTGAAAAAGAGATAGATTTAGATGAATAACAAAGAGTTTTTTTATTTATTTGCTTGCAATATTCCAGTGAAGGGATATAGTCGGAGTCTTATCATGGATGTACAACGTGAAGAGATATACTTCATTCCAAATGCTTTATATCAAATATTAATGGAGTGTCAAAAAAAAACTGTTATTGAGATTAAAGAATATTATAATAATAGCATAGTCGATGATTATTTCGATTTTTTAATATCTAAAGAACTTGGGATATATGTAGAATCCTTAAAAGAATTTCCTCCAATTGATTTAGTATTTACATCTCCTAATGTAATATCAAATGCTATAATTGAAATATCAAAAGATTCTTTATTTGATTTTGATGATATAATTAATCAATTGACAGAGTTAAATTGCGAAGCTATGGAATTAAGATTTTTGGATAAGGTTGATATACACGAATTATCTCTCATCTTAGATTCTACAACCGAAAGCACTTTTCGCTCTATAACAGTAATATTGCCATATGACAATGATTATTCAACTAATGTTGAACTTATTGGACTGCATAACAAGTATCCTCGTGTATGTAATATTCTAATTTATAATTGTGATTTTTGTAGATCAATTAGTATTGAAGATAAGTTATATATTTCATATAATAAACAGAAACAAATAATATCCAATTGCTGTGGAAATATTTCACCAAGCTATTTTTCTATCAATCTAAATATGATCTGTGAATCAGTGTTTTATAATAATTGTTTGAATAAGAAACTAAGTATTACATCTTCTGGTTTAATAAAAAACTGCCCTTCTATGGCTAAGAGTTTTGGAGATATAACGAAAGATTTATTAAGAGATGTAGTCGAATCGGATTCTTTTAAAGAATTATGGCATGTGAAAAAGGATGATATTATGATTTGCAAGGATTGTGAAATGCGATATATTTGTGGAGATTGTAGAGTACATATAACTGATTCAACAAATATTTATTCCAAACCCTCTAAGTGTACTTATAATCCATATACCTGCGAATGGAATGAAGGGAGATAAGTTAATCAAATAATAAAAAGAGATTTACAAGTGTTTTGTTTACTTGTAAATTTCCTTCTTTCCTGCTAAAAGTGTATTTCTCATTAATGAAATTATTGTCATAGGACCTACACCTCCGGGAACGGGGGTAATAAATCCGGCTTTGGCTGACACTTCATCAAAAGCAACATCACCTTTCAATTTAAAACCCGATTTGGTTTCGGTAGATGGTACTCGTGTTGTACCTACATCTATAACCGTTACTCCCTCTTTTACCATATCTCCTTTTAGAAATTCGGGAACACCCAATGCAGCGATGATAATGTCAGCCTCTAAGCATATTTCTTTGATGTTTGGAGTGCGGCTGTGACATATTGTAACCGTAGCATCTCCGGGATAGCCTTTCTGTAACATAAGGGTTGCAACGGGCTTGCCTACAATATTGCTTCTGCCCAATACCACACAGTTTTTGCCTTGGGTTGGTATTTCGTAACGTTTCAGCAATTCGATAATACCTGCCGGAGTTGCCGATACAAAACACGGAAGTCCTATCGACATACGCCCTACATTGATAGGATGGAAACCGTCAACATCTTTGCGGTAATCTATCGCTTCTATTATTTTTTCTTCTGAAATGTGTTTAGGAAGCGGAAGTTGAACTATAAAGCCGTCTACATCAGCATCGTTATTCAGTCTTTCGACACACGCAAGAAGTTCTTCTTCGGTAACATCGCTGGCGTATCTGATAAGGGTCGATTTGAAGCCTACATCTTCGCAGGTGCGTACTTTGTTTGCTACGTAAGTTTCGCTGCCTCCATCGTGTCCCACAAGAACAGCGGCGAGGTGTGGCGTTTTTCCTCCTTTTTCTTTTATTGTTTTTACCTCTTCGGCAATCTCTTTTTTTATTTGAGCAGCTATGGCTTTTCCGTCAATAAGTTGCATGGGTGTTGTATTTAAAATTAAGGACTTCTTTCTTAGCACAGAGAACACGGAGGTGTTTTCACGAAGAACACAGAGCAAATGAATTTAAACCGTGTACTTTGTGCTTAAACTTTGTGATCTCTGTGTTTCAGTCGTTTCTATTTAGCTTTGAATATAAATTAGATTATGAGTAAAAGTAAAAAGAGGAGCACAACGACTCCCCTTTTTTCTTTATCTTTTCATTCCGGGCATCTTCGACATCAATTTGCCAGCACCCTTCATTTGGGTCATCATTTTCATCATTTTCCGAGTCTCGTCAAACTGCTTGATAAGTTTGTTTACATCTTGGATAGACGTTCCGCTTCCTTTGGCAATACGCTGGCGGCGGCTTCCGTTCAGTATCTCGGGACTGGTTCTTTCCTTCGGACTCATCGAGTGAATAATTGCTTCAATACTTTTGAAAGCATTGTCGTCAATATCTATATCTTTCATCGCTTTTCCCACACCGGGAATCATAGCAGCCAAATCTTTCAGGTTACCCATTTTCTTGATTTGGTTTATTTGCGATAGGAAGTCATTAAAATCAAATTGATTTTTAGCGATTTTCTTTTGTAAGCGGCGTGCTTCTTCTTCGTCATATTGTTCTTGAGCACGTTCTACTAACGAGACGATATCACCCATACCCAAAATACGATCTGCCATACGTTCGGGGTGGAAAGTATCCAACGCATCCATTTTCTCGCCCATACCCACAAACTTGATGGGTTTGTTTACGATCGAACGGATAGATAAAGCAGCTCCACCACGAGTGTCACCGTCTAATTTGGTAAGGATAACTCCGTCGAAATTCAGCCTGTCGTTAAATTCCTTTGCGGTATTTACAGCATCCTGTCCTGTCATAGAGTCTACAACGAACAAAATTTCGCCCGGTTTAACGGCTGCTTTGATTGCTGCGATTTCGTTCATCATCACCTCATCAATAGCCAAACGACCAGCTGTATCTATAATAACAACATCGTTGCCGTTTGCTTTGGCTTGCTTGATTGCATTCAGAGCAATTTCAACAGGATTTTTGTTTCCTTCCTCCGAATATACAGGCACATCTATTTGCGTACCTAATATTTTCAACTGCTCGATAGCAGCAGGACGGTATATGTCATCTGCAACAAGCAGAGGTTTTTTTCCTTTTTTAGTTTTAAGCAGATTGGCTAGTTTTCCCGAGAAAGTTGTCTTTCCCGATCCTTGTAATCCAGCCATAAGTATAATAGCCGGATTACCATCCAGTTTAATGTCTACAGATGTACCTCCCATCAGTTCGGCAAGTTCATCGTGTACTATTTTTACCATCAACTGGCTAGGTTTAACGGCTGTAAGCACGTTTTGCCCTAAAGCTTTTTCCTTTACAGTTTCAGTAAATTGTTTTGCGGTTTTAAAGTTAACGTCGGCATCAAGTAACGCTCTGCGCACATCTTTCAACGTTTCGGCAACATTGATTTCCGTTATTTTACCTTCACCTTTCAATAACTTAAACGAGCGGTCTAATCTGTCACTTAAATTTTCAAACATACAATTATGGTGTATTCTTTATGTTATATTTTCTACTTCGATAGTATAAGAGGTACAAAGATAATAAAGTTTTTTATCCTAAATTGAGAATATATGATCTAGTCTATTATAATAGGGTTTATATTTAACGAATTATTAAATATAAACCCTGATTAATATTTTTTGGACCACAAACTGAGGGAATTTATTCCCGCCAATTTTTCATCAAGTATATTGATACAGGAGAAACCATCCTATTCCCAAAACAATAAAAAGGATGGATAGGAAATACATTCTTATAATAATGTATTTTTCGCCAAAAATTTCTATTAAAAAAAGCCCGAAACTGGTATGTCGGGTTTCTCCAACTACCCAATTCCATCTGCGAATTGTACCTATTAAAAGAACTATTCCGATGACAACTAATATTATTCCGTAGTTTCCGGGATTTTCTTGAAAGTACAATGTTACCTTGTCTGCAAATTCGTCCATAATCTTAGTTTATTTTATCAATCCTCACATTATCAAGGGTAGCAGAGTATCTTTTTGCTCTCTCATCCCAATAGAAAGATTTTTTCGCTGAAACCATGAATTCAACATCACCGGATATTCTAACCTTTGTATTATAAGGCAGTTTTTCTCCGTCGTTTGTATGCAGTATTAAATCTTTGGCAGTGAAGTCCGACGGAGTATAAAATGTATTGGCACCATCCTCTTCGCATTCTAACCTTACGCTTAAGCGAGCCTCCCTCCAATCGGTGACAGGTAAACTATCTTTGTCGAACGTTACATTGGCAAAGAACGGCAAGGTGAAAATTTTTGTTGTAGCTGATAAATCATTGGTTATACAAAAATAACCTTCAACTGTTACTCTTTTACTTTGATAACTGGTGTCTTGTAGTAATTCGTTCATTTTTACGGTTGTACCCAATTCTCGCTTTGGCTGTGAGAAGTTGCTGCAAGCAGTAAATATTGTGCCCATAAGGAAGAAGGCTAAAAAAGGAAATAGATTAATTTTAAGTGATTTCATTATTTGTTATTGTTTACGTATGTTTAAAAGTATTTTTGTTTTTTTATTCAAATTAAAACTGAGTGTAAAGTTATAGTCTTTTTTGTGCGTAGCAAAATATACCGGTCAACAAAAATTGTTATCATTTATCTAAGTACATGACAAAAAATACAATTCTGTAATAATCAATACATTAGTGGTAAAATATTAGGAAAAGACCTTGATTTTTAGTATCTTGTAAAGAAAACTTCGCGGTTTTTTGATTACGATATGCAAACCAAGGTC
>JAVBJR010001271.1:0-2989 GCA_031546965.1 Dysgonomonas sp. | reverse complement strand
ACCTTGGTTTGCATATCGTAATCAAAAAACCGCGAAGTTTTCTTTACAAGATACTAAAAATCAAGGTCTTTTCCTAATATTTTACCACTAATGTATTGATTATTACAGAATTGTATTTTTTGTCATGTACTTAGATAAATTCTTTAATTCGTCTATAATCATCGTCTTCAGAGTTATTCTCTGTGAGCATATCTGTTATTTCTTGTATCGTATTTTTACCATCAATACATTCAATAACAGATATTGCCGAAGATGAAATAAGCATTTGAGAATTAAGTGTTTCATTAAACAAATAATACTCATCTTCGCTGATTTTATGCCATTTTGAATCCGGATGAATTTGTGGAACAATGTTTAAATAATTCATCACAATAAACTCACTTCTTTTTTAAGTTGTTCGTAATCCTTTTTCTTAATCGGATATACTTCAAATGTATCATATTCTATTGCATAATATTCTCCAGTTAGCCTAAAGGGGTAATATCTACTTTCAGCAGATTCATGAATTTCTTTTTCTGATAGTATTAGCCATTGGTAAACAGTAGATAAGGTGTTCCATAAATGTATATTATCAATTGTAATCAGAGTATCAATATTTCGTACGAGTTTTTCTGTTGCAGCAATTATATAGTCTTTCTTTTCTAAACTTTTATCTAATTTATCCACTAAGAATTTAAGTTCAATTTCAGTACTTTGGCGAGTAGGTAAAATTCCCACCATAGAATCGTACTTTAACATATAATTTAAAAAAGCAAATCCTTGATGAAAAAACACATTCTGACCTTTAAAAGTAGTGGTATGCGTATTTTCCAACTTATCATTTGCACTGCCTTTATTTCCGTCCACAAACATAATCACTTTGGTTTCTGACTCTATAGCCGCTCTTAATTTTAAAAGCAAGTTCGGTGTTTTATTTGTTAAAAAATTCACTTTGGTCTGCCTACCTAATAATTTACTCAAGTCCTCTTTGATGGTAAAAAAGAATTCTGATTTTTTATTATATAATTCATCTGATAATAAAATAGTTACATTATATCCCAGTGATAAAATAATAGAAGGAAGCAATGTATAGTGATCGAAGCAATAAGAATAAACTAGAGAGGTTTCTTTAAGAATTTTCCTTAATTTTTCTAGAGATTCTACATTTATACAGGTTCCATCAAAATGTATTAACTGTTCGTTTAATGAGACTCTGTATTCATTGTGTTTTTGGGCAATATCAAGTATGATAGATGTTGAATTTAACCCCATGAATTTATCTAATGTTATTGCTAATTTTGCAACCATAAATTCATTCCAGCTATTCATAAGGCTAAAATATTTGTTTTATATTTGTTTTGTTTTCAAGTATATTAATCAAATCTCTATTTGTTTTCAAGTAAACATCTGATGAAGTGGATATTGAGTCTTTTTTCCATTTGTTAGTCGACTCAATATTTTCTCTGCCTGAATCAAACACATATTTTCCGAATATATCTCGGATATAATCAACTTCTACAACATATTTTCCGATCGATGTTTTCACCACTCCTTTACCACTCATAGTTCCTATCATCCATGTTTTAACATTTTCTACACTGTAACTCAGAGAAAGAATAGCCATAGTCTCTTTATCGATTATAATTGATCCTGACCATATTGAAGGGTCTGCATTAACTATAAAATGTCCAAACTTAGCCATGAGATTTCCGTTTTTTTCAGTAAAATGTATTTTTATCGCATCTCTATTTTTGTATTCTATAAATTCGTAATTGTCAAAATTATATTTTTTATATTTTTGAATTACAGGATGAGAGTTAATTAAAACTATAGACAGAAATTGATAAGGCTTTATGAAGAAAACATTATTAATTAGTTCCGGTGATACAATCTCAATTTCCGGCGATTTACCGACATAATAGTTATTCTCGTTGGATGTTAATTGTAACACACCTTTATACTTTATTAGATCTTCCTTTTTATCTGTTCTTTTGAATGTGATGTCGGCATTGAGGTTCAAATAAGGTTGATACGGGTCTGTATAATTTAAAGGTATTTTTTTTATAACCTCCTCCATATATTTTACAGTATTAAAAGATGCCGTTGTTACAACCTCCAATAATTCTTTAGTGTCCGCCTCTAATTTTATTATGTGGTCTTCTAGTTGCGTCAAATCCCTGAATGACAAGCTGAAAGATTTGTAACTAAGATGTGATAGATAAATACTGTCATTCTGATTTATCTGACTTTCGTTAATTTTTACAATTCCATTTTTATCAGAATGCCAAAAATTATTATCTTGTTGGAGATAAACCCCTTCGATAGGATTATTTTTATTATCGACTATTTTTAACTCTACAAATTGAGCCTGAGATATTATCAGGCTCAATAATAAATTCACTACAGCTGTATACATCTTTGTGCGGTTTTGTTAATTTTTAGCTAAGGCATTCTGGGAAGAATCTGCCATCACCATAAATAATCAACATTTCTTTTCTTTCTTCCAAAGTTTTTAAGGAGATGGATTTTGAATTAAATTTTTTCATTTTCATTTCTAATAAATTTAGATTGTTAATAGATTAAAAGTTCGCGCCTGTACGACATATTGCAATATTTGTTTGTGCACTTGAACCAAATATAAGCATTAATTTTTTATAAAAACGATAGTTTGTGTTTAAATTAAATTAAATCAACTATAATGCAAAGGTTATTGGGATAAATATAAGTAAAAAATTGCACCCTTACTGCTGTGCGACCCATATTTCCGCGTGATACAATCGTGCGGCAGCAGAGGGTATACAGGGCAGTTTTTGAAAGATAAGTTGTAGATGTGTAGATAGAACTGTATTGATTTTTGTAAAATAAAATCTTCTTGTGCTACACACAACCCATTCTCACTCACCCAAGCATTGAGGATATATAAGCCATCGTTCCCGCGTGTGGTAGGTGAAACTCCTCTGAGTTTTTTCCCATCTATAGCTATTTGTTTTTCTGCCAATGTATCCAATAT
>JAVBJR010001178.1:0-3357 GCA_031546965.1 Dysgonomonas sp. | reverse complement strand
AAATGTTGAAGTTGGGATTTTTGGGAAAATGCAGAATCCAAATTTCAACAATTATTTATTCCAGTTGTCCAGTACTCCGCCTCTTATAATTGAATAGTAACTTTTAAAATATCGCACAGTTCTGAAGTACATGCCCTACTCGGGAAGCTTCAAAAAATCTCCATAATTTTAGCTATGCAAATTAGAGGAGAAAACTTGGAACGAAATTCATCATAGGAAAGCATGGGAAACAGTGTCGCCCTCTGGCGGTAAAAACAGGCGAATCAAAGGGGTAGCATATCCTCTTAAGTTGAATTGTTAGCTTGTTGTCATCGGACCATTTTAATGCATTTTAAAAGGCAACTATGAATGAATATTCCTGCTATTGCCGTACTCATTTAACATCAACGGCAGTTAATATTGATTGAAGTGTGGTGGTATAGTTGTTTTCAGCAATCAACTCCGAAATTTTTTAGAACAATTACAGAATTCACAGGAGTGCTACAACCTGAATTGGGGTTTAATATCCTCTGATCTGTCTCCACACTTCAGTCAATGCGGACCGTCTGCATTGCGCATCGTGTCGGGAAAATAAATATCACTGCATGCGTTTGACAGAATTGGGTAATATTTGAATTTGAAGAATTGCTAGCAATAAGGATTAAATACTTCCGAAATCCGATGATTTCATGATATTTTTCACTCTATTCTTCACATTTCACGCTATAACAGTTTTGTTTGAGACAGCGTGTGTCCGATACTTAAAAAATTGCAAATATAAGCAACTCAGAACTGTTGACCCTAAGTGGTGGCTGCATTAGCATCAAACGTACGGAGTTGTAAAAGAGCCGCCTTAAATAAACATGTGTGCACTATGGATTGGAAGGATTGACCCACTGCATCGCTCAGCTGCATCCTTTGCATATAAGAGATCCGCAATTTTATTTGGTATCACTGTAACACCTGCACTCTACAACCCCAGGAAAAATATATGATAACACAGGAAAATGTAGTACTGGTCGCACTCCCATATTATTGCATCGGATGTAACAGAAATCGACAAATATAGTGTTTCTACACAAAAAACAGTGTTAAATAAGTCATAACATCCTGATCCAAATGGCAACAGTGTAAGACCAATGTTTGGAGAAAAAAAAAACATCTAATAGCATTTTTGGTTGGAAATAAGCATCTTATAACAAGGAAATAAGGAAATAGGAGGTGGAGTGGATCATAATATGGAATTGGGAATGTAAAAATTACCCTTTCTAAACCCGTTGAGGATACGAAATACTTAAAATTATTATTATTATTAAGTATCTTATAACTCCAATTTATTTAACAACCTGGTCAAATAAAATTTCTTGTCGGCGAACATATACAGGGTGTCCAGAAAGTCTGGTCTTTTTGCTAACTGCTTGAAATTGATGTGAATATTTGTAAATATATAATGACGTTTCCATCGAAAATATCATGGGGGACATCCATTGCTGACAATACTTTTTGACATCGGAACATTCCATCAAGGTCAATCCAAATTTATCTTCGCCAGTTTTGAAGATACATGGTTTGTATACATTATAGATATTTAACCAATATTACTTCAAACACACTGGCAAAAGCAGACTTGAAATCGTTATCCACAAGTTTCTGAGCGCCAGTTGCCCAAATGTGCCGCTGGGTGGCGCATACGTGTCCGCAGGTGAATAATGGCGGACACGAATACGTCACCCAGCAACTGGCGTTCAGAAACTATACAGATCGAAGGACAGGAAAAATGTTAGTTTTCTCCATTAAATAAAAGTTTTTTTCGAAAAACATCAGGGAACTTAAAAGAACCGCTGGGTGTCAAAACGTATTTCTAAATAGTTTTGGTTAGCTTAAAGGTGACCTGACAGGGCAAAATTTGGCATGTCAGATCTGGTTGAAACGGCAGAAATTACTTTTTAACTTGGTCATTAAACGCTGTGAAAAGTTCCAAATTTTTCGATCCAATAGTTTTTAAGCTGTGAGCAGTTGAAATCGGGCGATAAATGTGACAGCAAGTAGGTAAATTTGAAACCGGCACCTGCTTGCCGTCAAATACGTGCGCCGTCCGTACCAGTATTGTTCCATGAGCGCAGCAACAAAAAAACGGCGACCGACGTAACTGATGCTTCCACGATCGTTGGGCATTCAGCGCAGGCGTTCCATACATGACGTCAGCGGCATCGATGGCAAAATTGCGGATGTGTTCGCGTTTCAAACTTCTACTTGTATGATCGCAGCTAATAAATGCTTTTAAATTAAATCGAAGGAACTGGTAGTTTTATTTTTAGCCATTCTAACCGATTGTAGTGTTCAAATGGGACCTTACAAAATGGTGTCAGGTCACCTTTAAATAACTTAGGTCAAATAACTCTAATTTATACAACCCAACTGTCTTAAAAACTGGCGAAGATAAATTTGGAATGACCTTGACGGAATGTTACAAGGTTAAAAATATCGTGATCAATGGATGTACCCCCCCCCATGGTATTACAGATGGAAACGTCATTATATTTGCAATTATTCACCTCAATTTTAAGTTATTAACAAAATGACCAGACTTTCCGGACATCCTGTACATGCTGTGGACAACCAACAACATATCTTCCACCACATAACACCAGGTATGGTGTGTTCTGAAACCCACCACATGGTGGGGATTTGTAATAGGGATATGTCAATTGATTTTACCAATTCAATGTAAACCGTTTACAGTCAACTTAATAGCCCCGACCATATTGTTGGTTTGTAATCAGAGTTTCTAGTGAGCACTCTTCGGCACAAGAAACTTTCGATGCGAGTTGACTGTATCGGAATGTATAAATTCGTTTCAGGGTGTGTAATGATACTGGAAATCCTGGATATACTAGAATTATAGTAAACAAAGGTAGTTAGGGAGCGCATTATGAGGTAGAATAACAGTAGGTAGAATAAACAATCCCAGCTCATATACAGAGATATTTTAATCCGACTAGTTTCGACACTTGCGTGTCATCATCAGGGATATCTACAAGTTATAAGACAGGTCAAGGACATATCCGACAATATTAAACAATTCAAAACATTCAATTAATTATACAAATATACCAGAGTATCAAAAAATCTTTCAATGTATGCTACATCGGTACTGGCGCGTAACCAGATCTGTTAGTTAACAAAGTATTAAAAATAAGTTTAATCAAGCAATTTTTAGGTATATTACTTACAATTTGTGGCAGAAAGCGTTTGTCACCCAGCCAAGATGAGGAGGGGGCAAAGAGTGGCAGTAGAAAACTTGAGAACCCCCAAAAAGTTTCAACATCTGTTAAGCCACTTTACTAAGGATCCATTACAAGGGCCAAGTTGCTCATT
>JAVBJR010000759.1:0-3941 GCA_031546965.1 Dysgonomonas sp. | reverse complement strand
ACAGCAATGGCATATTTCATGTGTGATCAAAAGGGGTTTTTCGTTGCATTGGTCACCGAATCGATCCTCGCAACCGATTAGTTGACCGCCCTTAAAATCCGCAACTGCCCGCGTGCCCCCGCGATGCCCCCGAAAAACCTTTGCAAGCTGGAAAACCTCAAAATCTCACTTCATATTGCTAAAATAACCTCATCTTATTACTCTATTACACTAATAATGTCCCATGTGTTACTTTCTTCCATACAAGAAACTTCCAAATACTTCAATTTTAAGCATGACGCGTCGCGCAAAGTAACAAAAATTCATTCTTATTTATTTGTATATTTAATTATAGTGACTTTCAATCACCTTATGGTTATAATTAACCTTTGTTTTGTTAACATGTACAGTAAGGAAAACCTGCATAAGCCGGAAAAGCAACCCGGTGGCTTTACGACAGACCGAACCGCTTGTCGCGATCCGCCGAAGTGATTTCGCTAATTTCCATTTGTTTGGTTCTATATTATTCGTCCATTGAAAAGATGTATTTGCAGCCACATCAGGAAATGAAAAAGGGATCTGGATAGGGTTGGACTGGATTGATATCCCATGGGCCACTGCGTCACAGCCACCGCCAAGTCCGCGACGAGATGTGCGCATGCGCGTCACTCGGCAACGCTCACAACAAACAAATTACTGCCACAAACCGATAAATATTCCCATAAATGTTTGTCCAATTCAAAGACGTAACCACAACACTGGCTATAAATAGTATATTCCAAGCGTATAGCACGTGATTAATGCAAAATGTAAGCCTACATTTCCTTCAAAACTTACTTATAACATCTGCTCCTATATAAATGGCATTTAACAGCTAGTTGCAATGGCACAACTGAGAAACAATCGACTCAGCAGCGCCCTACTGGTGGCCGAGTTAAGAAACTACTGCGTTTTCAATGAGAGAAGACAGCGTAAAGTTAGACTGGGTCAACCTAAAAATTCATAGAATTTTTTGCGTTATTCCATAATTTCCTAAAAAATTTCTTAACCTTACTGTTATTCAAATGAACAAGATCAGCTTTAATAGTTAAATAAACAGATCAGTTTTAATAAATAAATAAACAATCTAATTAAACAAAACTTTTAATTTCAGTATTTAAACACCTTTATTGTAATATTCAAACAAAAAGTTTCATTTTAATGTTTAAATAAAAAGTTTCATTTTAATGTATCAATAAAAAGTTTCATTTTAATGTTTATAATTACAAAGTTTAATTTTAATGTTTTTATACAAAGTTTCATTTTAAAGTTTAGATAAAAAGTTTTTAATGTTCAAATAAAAAGTTTCATTTTAATGTTTATAAATAAAAAGTTTCATTTTAATGTTTATAAATAAAGTTTCATTTTAATGTTTTCGTTATATAAAAGTTTCATTTTAATGTTTTTTATATAAAAAGTTTCATTTTAATGTTTATAAATAAAAAGTTTCATTTTAATGTTTAATATTTTAATAAAGTTTCATTTTAATGTTAAATGTTTTAATAAAGTTTCATTTTAATGTTTAATATTTTAATGTTTAATATTTTAATAAAAAGTTTCATTTTAATGTTTAATGTTTTAATAAAAAGTTTCATATTAATGTTTTAATAAAAAGTTATTTTAATGTTTAAAATATTGAAATAAACACCTTCATTTTAAAATCCAAAAGCGAATTTACCGGCTCAGCAGCGCCCTACTGGTGGCAGAATGAAGCAACTAAACATATAAATAAATATCCATGATTTTCCTTCACATTTGCAAATACATATTCCCAAAATTTCATGAACATTATATTCTTTCATAATACTTGAACTACAAATCACTTCTAAAAATGAGGACCTTTATTTTAATATCCCAACCATGCTTATCAATAAAAAAAAAACCCTTGTTATTAATTAATTGGAGTGCATGCAAAAAAGAAAAGACGAAGCTTGCAATTAAGAAAAGAGGAACCAGATTATGAAAATGGCTCATTATTCGTACTACACAAACAGGCAAATGATGATCATTAAAATTAATGTAACTTTAATCCAACCTGCGGCAAAATCCTTCTTTCATATTAACTGTAATTATATACATGAAAGTTCCTAATCCGGTTTCCAGGATAAAAGGGAAAAATTCATATTTCATTACATTATTTTTGACTGTGCTACACAATTTAATATTTTCATTATCATCAAAACAGGAAGCAAATGCAAATATAAATCCTACATGGTAATTATTAATAATTAATGCAACATTTTCATCTAAGAAACAGAATATATATTTAAAAAATAGTCTACAAATAATTAATTAGTTTTGAAGACATCGTCATACACAGAATAATAACTATAATTTCAAGGCCTAAAATCGACTTTCCTATTTATGTCACTAAAATAGAAACCACAAAAATTTTCAAAAATCCTTACCATCGATTTTCTTGTTTATATACTAACAGCTTTACTGTCAACACAATATACAGTGAAACCTGTCTATGGTGGAAACTGTCTATGGTGGAAAATAAAATGGAGTTTTCTTTGAACCATACATCATTGTTGGAACATTAAATCAATTTTCCACCGTAGACAGGTTCCACCATAGACAGGTTTACTAAAGTCTGCATGTAGTCAATGAAGTCATTAACAAATTAGTTAAACCTGTCTATAGTGGAAACTGTCTATGGTGGAAAATAAAATGCGACTTTACTTTGGAGCATATATTATTTTTATTTATTTTTTATGTCAATATTACAAAGTAAATCAATTTTCCACCATAGACAGGTTTACTGTAGTCTGCATGTATTCAATGAAGTAAACAAATTACTTAAACCTGTTTATGGTGGAAACTGTCTATGATGGAAACTGTCTACTGTGGAAAATAAAATCATAATGTTGGAACATTTAAATTAATTTTCCACCTTAGACAGATTCCACCATAGACAGGTTTACTGTAGTCTGCATGTATTCAATGAAATAAACATTAGTTAAACCTATCTATGATGGAAACTGTCTATGGTGGAAAATAAAATGGACTTTTCTATGAACCATAAATCATATTTAATTTAATATCAATGTTGGAACATTAAATATATTTTCCACCATAGACAGGTTTACTGCAGTCCGAACGTAGTCAATGAAGTCGTCAACAAATTAGTTAAACCTGTCTAAGGTGGAAAATAAAATGGACTTTTCTATGAACCATAAATCATATTTTATTTAATATCAATGTTGGAACATTAAATCAATTTTCCGCCTTAGACAGGTTATACAATAGACAGGTTTACTGTAGTCCGCATGTACTAGTTCATGAAGTAAATAAATTAGTTAAACCTGTTTATAGTGGAAACTGTCTAAAGTGGAAACTATCTATGGTGGAAAATAAAATGTGACTTTTCTTTTAACAATAAATCCATTTTCCACCTTAGACAGGTTCCATCATAGACAGGTTCCATCATAGACAGGTTTACTGTATTCTACACGTACATAGTCAATGGAGTAACCAACAAACTCCATTTAAACCTGTCTATGGTGAAAATTTCCACCGTTTAAAATAAAATCAGACTTTTTCTTTAATTTTACCATTAATTGTCATGCTGCATTATTTCTATTTGTTATTTAAAAACCTCAATATGCTGGAAAACCTGTCTATTGCGGAAAAAGTTTTTCTGGACCTTCTACGTTCCACAATAGACAGGTTTCACTGTATTAAATAGTTGTATGAATTGTATGAATTAAATGTTTGAAAAGTAAGTACAAAATAAAAACAAAGACAGAAATTTATAAAAGATTTTAAAAAACAAATGGAGACCGGAAATGACGTCAGAGGGAGGAAACAAACCGGAAGTTGGGACCTGGACAGAGGCTATAGAAGACTAGGATGGAATTACCGTTATTAAACCACGGGACGGTGTTTAATTACGCACTCTCACTATGCTAATGAGCTGC
>JAVBJR010000371.1:0-7354 GCA_031546965.1 Dysgonomonas sp. | reverse complement strand
CATAAACATTTGCAATTATTTCCAAACAACTACTGAGTACTTGAGTTCCAAAATTCAAGAATTCAGTTCTAATATTGTAAATTTGAGTTCTAAAATTCAAAATTACAGTTCTAAATTATAAATTTGAGTTCTAATTAAACTCTAAATTTGAGTTCTAATTAAAAACTAAATTTGAGTTTTAATTAATTTAAACTAAATTTGAGTTCTAAAATCCTAAATTTGAGTTGTAAAATTATGAATTTGTTCCAAAATGTTAACCAAGTTAAAAATTTCTAAATTTGAGTTCTAATTAAACTCTAAATTTGAGTTGTGAATCTATGAAGTAGTGTTCCAAAATGTTAACTTTAAGTTCAACATTTCTGAATTTCAGTTCCAAAATTATAATTTTGAGTTCTAAAATTCTAAATACGAGTTCCAAAATTCAAGATTTGAGTTCTAAAATTTGAAATCTGGGTTCCAAACTTCAAAATCTAAGTTCTAAAATTCTAAAGACGAGTTCCAAAATTCAAGATTTGAGTTCTAAAATTCTAAATATGTGTTATAATATTCTAAATTTGAGTTCTAATATTCTAAATTTGAGTTAATATTCTAAATTTGAGGTCTAAAATGGTAAATTTGAGCTCAAAAATTCTAAATTTGAGTTCCAATGTTCTAGATGTTATTACACTGCGCTGTAAATGCCAAGTTTCATGTGGAAATATATTAAAATTTGCTGTTGTGTCAGGGAGGGGGAAAGAAAGTCGATAGTCCCTTTGACTAACGTTGCTAACTGCGATGGTCCTCTTGACCAGCGCTTGCTCGCGGTGATGGTTCACTTGACCAGCACTCGATGAAAGACTCAGGACTCTCTGGGAAGTGGCAGCTGACCTCTGGGAAGTGGCAGCTGACCTCTGGGAAGTGGCAGCTGACCTGGAGAGACAGGCTGGGTTGACACCACTGAAGACCTGGTACCTCTGGGAAGTGGCAGCTGACCTGGAGAGTGTTCACCAGTGTTCACCAAGACTTCAGAAAAACGTTTCTGCGATTTCGTAAGTGATCTACGAACGATTACCAGTGTTTTTTTCTGTGTGAAAAAACTCACCAAACGGCACCACGAGCTGTTTTCTGCAATCGACGCACACGACGTGCGAGCGGCCATTTTGGGCGGAGCCTGCTGAGAACGACGCAGCCAACCAACGCTGACTGTTGCCAATCCGCTGAAATACAGTACTGTGCAACAGGCAACACTGCATCGAACAGCGCCATCTGTCGGCGCGACTTTCAACTAAACGACGAAGCAAGTCGACCGAGATTTCGACGAATCACAGCGCAGTGCACCATCTACGACGTCACCAACGGAAGCAAGGAAGTTTTGTACGCCTCTTCAAGATCAAGACGTCGCAGCCACGCCTTAAGGGGAGGAGCCAAGGTCTAGGCAATCAACAACCAATCCCAAGGGGACAATTGGACTTGCTGATAAGTAGTGACATCGCGATTGTGTGCTCAGGGGGAGTGTACTATTCATGTCAAAGGGGATCGTGCGTTTATTACGTTTTTGCTTTCTTTCAAGTGTTTGGTGTTTTCTTGCGAATACTTCACCAAGAGGCAATTAGGGTTGAATTTTGGAACCTTTCTCGTATTTCCCCTTACCCGGGTTTCCCTTGTTTTTCTGTACCGTAGAACCAGGTTTTTTGGAGACAAATCAAGTGTTGCAACGGGTGGTAGGGGAATTTGGATACTCGCATTTCCTTTTCGAGATACCTTGCGCAGCGCAGCGATCAAAAATTTTCTTCCAAATTGAGTTTTAGCCGATGTTTAGAGGTTTTCTCATCGGGTGGCAGTTGTTGGTCACTATCCATTTCTCCTGTCAAGTTTTGCCACAGAGGATTGAATCCACAATAGAAGAAATGAAAGCGGGAAATTATGAAAAACTCAATGATAAGAACTACCCAACGTGGGAGGTCAACGTTCGAGGTCTACTCAAAATGAAAGGTTGCTGGAGAGTTGTCAGGAATCCATTGCCCGCCTCAGACAAGCGAACTCCTGAAATTGAAATGCAGAACGACAAAGCTGAGGGAGTCATACTAATGAGTATAGACAAGAGCACAGCCAAAGAGATAAAGGACTGCAGATCAGCGTACGAATGTGGACGAAATTAAGCAAAGTTCTCGGTAAGCATGCACGATGGTATGGTATAACTGCTTCATCTGAACTGAATAATCTGCAGAAAGGGAAAGGAGAAACCATTACTGCATTCTGGGATCGAGCAGCAGATTTGCAACAAACCATAACCACATCGGGATTAAAGATGGACGATGACAATTTTGCGATGCATATCATCAATGCACTTCCTGAGGAATACGAATATTTCAAGCGTTCAGCGGAAATCGACCCTGATGACTTTGAAATAGGTATCTTCAAGCGAAAACTTCTACAGGAAGAGGCGAAAATTGAGGCCGATAAACATGCTCGGCGGAACTCCAGTGGGAAAGCATACTGGACAAGGAAAAGTGGATCCAGATCAGACAGTAGTGAAGCTAAAGCTGATAGCAGCGAAAGACAGAAATGGATGGATTATCGCGATCCGAAGAACACTTTTGCGCAGAGAAAGCAGCTAGATAGAGAGCCACCACAAGCATCAGGTCAACGAAAATTCAGTCCCAAAACTAGAGGAAATTGCTATCGATGCAATATGTGAAGTCATCTTAAGAAAGACTGTCCCAGATACGGGGAAGAAGCGAATGAGAAAAGGAGAGTTGAAGCTGAATTACGCAGTAAACAACAGAAAACCCAAGAACCTAAAGGAAAACAGGGACATGATGAGGATGCCTGGTGTGCAGAAGCAACCGAAGCTACTGAAGAAAATGGTCATATTTTTGAAGCAGAAGATTGGATGATTGATTCTGGAGCAAGTCATCACATGACAAACCAAAAGGAACTCTTCATCGATTTCGAGGAAGAGCATTCATGGGTTCAAGTCGCCAGTAATGCAAGAATACCAACAGAGGGAAGAGGCACAGTTAGGATCAAAGCGAACAAATGAACAGGAGTTACTTTGATCACGCTCAACGATGTTCCGTACGTACCAGAAATAGGTAGAAACCTCCTATCGGTCGAACGCATAGACGACACTGGACACTATGTGACATTTGATGGAGGAGAAGTCATCATTAAGTCAAAACGGGACAACAGAATCAAGGCAAGATCCACAAAGGTAGGAAGAACATACGTCATTCGAGATCTTGGAGCGGAAGGCAGAACCCCAAGCGCTTATCTATCAACGAAGACGGATCTA
The DNA here is from genome assembly GCA_031546965.1 of Dysgonomonas sp. Taxonomy (GTDB): domain Bacteria; phylum Bacteroidota; class Bacteroidia; order Bacteroidales; family Dysgonomonadaceae; genus Dysgonomonas_A. Next base: position 4,080 of record JAVBJR010000371.1, on the reverse strand, counting down.
AAGTTGTGGCACATACGGCTAGCCCATCTTAATTTTCGCGATGTACAAGACATCACCGGGATCACAGGTAGTGAAGATTCCATCTGTGAAACTTGCGCCAAATGTAAGATTACAGCCAAGCCCTTTCCTAAATATGGAGCGACACGCGCAATAAAAACGCTGGAACTCGTGCATTCGGATGTAATGGATGTCCGAACCACGGAAGCAGGAGACCAGGAAAGATATGTAATCACATTTATCGACGACTACTCGTGGTTTAGGATGACCAGTTTTGCCAAGTCAAAGAGCGAAGCCATGGAAAAATTTGTTGAATTTGCGACCCTGGTGGAAAACCAACAGTCCGCAACTATCAAGACTTTGCGCACTGATCGAGGAGGCGAATACTTATTGGACAACATGAAGAATTACTTGCAAGCAAAAGGAATTATTCACCAATTAACCGTCGCCTATACTCCTCAACAGAACGGGGTTGCCGAGCGAAGGAATCGGACCTTAATAGAGGCCACAAGATGCTTGTTGGAGCAAAGCAAGTTATGCGCAGTATGGTGGACAGATGCCATGAGGTACGCCACCTACATCCGTAATAGAGTTCCATCGAAAGCCACGAAGGGAACTACACCTTACTTCCTATGGAACAACCGAGAGCCCACGTACAACCATCTAAGAGCATTCGGATGCCGATGCTGGTATAAAAGTAAGGAACGAACCTCCAAGCTGGAACCTAAAGGTAAACCAGGAATAATGCTCGGATACGCACCCACCAGTAAAGCGTACATTGTGTGGGATGAAGAGAAACAATCAAGAATAACCGCAAGAGACATTATTTTCGATGATGACGTATTTCCGGGACTAGGAGAGGATATAACTCAGCATGCGAACCAGCAACTAATATGCGCCGACATGAACAGCTTTGAGAGTGAAGACGAAGACGAAGAACAAAGCACAGAGGACGAAGTTAGCTTCTTTGGGAGTGCTGAATCGGAGGACTCCGATGATGAAACCACCATCGAACTAGATCCTCGCCCACCTTCACCACAAATCAAAGTGCCTACGGATACTACGACAAGGGCTGGACGCCAAACCCGGCGACCAACATGGAGCAAAGACTACGACATGTCGGCCCAAACAGTCACCTTAAATGAGGAAAAAGACCCACGTACTGTCAGTGAAGCACTGAGAGCGCCATCGAAAACTGAATGTCGGAAAAGTATCCAGGAGGAATACAACAACCTGGAACGCAATAAGGTATGGACGATTGAAAAACGGCAACCTGGAATGCGTACCAGAAAATCAAAATGGGCATTCAAAATTAAACGGGACTCAAATGGGAAGATTGTACGCTACAGAGCAAGACTCGTCGCTCTTGGAAATTTACAACGACCAGGTATTGACTACATGGAAACTTATAGCCCAGTTGTAAGGATGCGGACCACATGTACCTTGATGGCACTAGCGGTGGAAAATGATTGGGAAATAGAACATGACGACGTCCAAGCAGCTTATTTGGCGGGAACGTTGGATGAAACCACCTACATGGAACTCCCCGAAGGCTACTTCGAATTTGGGAAAATTCTGGCCACACCGGACCAGCATTTACAACTCACGGAGACAGGTACGAAGTCCAAATGGGTATGTAAAGTGAACCAAGCCCTCTATGGGTTACACCAATCCTGGTTAATTTGGTATCGCAAACTACGTAAAACCCTATTGGAGCTGGGACTACAACAATCAAAGGCCGACCCTTGCGTCTTCTTCGACCCTACAGGTGATGTAATCATTACAGTCTATGTTGACGACCTGATATACTACGGGACAAGAAGGAAGATCGACGCTATAAAAAGAAAGTTAGCCAGGATCTTTGATCTTCGACATTTGGGACCTGCTCAACTTGTCCAATCGATAAGGATCCAACGGAACAAAAAGGGAACTATAAAAATTGACCAGGAGGCATATACGAGGGAACTGCTTAAAGAATTCAAGATGCAGGATTGTAAAGCGCTGAAGACACCCGGTGTGCCAGAAGAAAGATACACCAGATCCAATCCAGATGAAGAGTTGAATCCGGAACGAGCTCACATTTTTCGACAATTGATTGGAAGTCTGCTTTATCATGCCTCGTGTACAAGACCTGACATTAATTACAGCGTGATCAGTCTCAGCCAATTTGCTCGGAACCCAGCTGAACGTCACTGGAAAGCAGCAAACCACATCTTGAGATACTTGAAAGGCACGCTTACCAAGGGTTTGATGTATCGGAAAACGGGAAAGAAACCCCCCCTAATGTACAGCGATGCCGACTGGGGTGCTGACCTTAATGATAGAAGATCATTCAGCGGCTACACTACCATCTTAGCAGGAGCAGCGACCTCCTGGAGTACCCGAAAACAAACTAACGTGGCGCTTAGTACTATGGAAGCGAAGTTGGTTGCATTAGCTGAAGCTGTACAAGAAGAACTCTGGACTCAAAGCCTCCTCAGGGAAATTGGACAGGCGAAATGGTGTGTTGATCCTCTAGAAATTAAAGTGGATAACCAAAGTGCCATCCGGTTTGCAGAAAGCCAGGCTAGCTCCGAACGCACGAAACACATAGACTTACGTAAGTTATTTATTCAGGAGGAAATCGAAAACAAGTGAGTATGCGTTAATTACGTTTCCACCGGGGGCAATGCAGCGGATTGTCTCACTAAACCTGTGGACGGAGCGAAGTTGATCGCACAGTCAGAAATCTTAGGACTTTGCGATCAAGGGGGAGATGTTAGCGTTTATTGTGTAATATCACGTGGTTCCTCACCCAATAGTTTTCCGGGAAATCGCCACCTCTTGAATTAAACTTTGAACTCGTTCTGTCACCACCGTGTTTCGACAGGGAAGTTGTTTTGTACCTCGTGACCTGTAAAACAAGCAATATGCAAATTTAGAAACCGGACTGAAACCTTTTGTTCTGATTAGTATAAAGGCGATTAATTTATAGTTTTCGCTAGCACGTCGTGAGCTGGAACTGTTCCATACAGTTGTCTCGCTGTCTGTCGAATACGTTTCGAGGATTAATGTTTTCCTGCGAGTGTTTAGCTACGTGCTATTTCTGCTTAATTGAATTGTTTGATATCTCCTGTGCAAGTTTGCAAGGACCTGAATAAAATCTTTATTACGAGTTTCATTGTGAGTTCGTCTCTCCTGGTGCTCTGGACTCTCCTGTGAAACTTTCATATGCTACAACCCAACAAAATATTCATACAATTAGAGATTTATATTACGTTGTCTAGAACATTTATGGCGTGTTGCGTATCGTTACAAAATTGCACTAAAATCGGTAATATTTGTGAATTTTTTTCAAGGATTCTGTGATACGCACAAAAACCAACATAAGCTCAAATTATAATAATAATAATAATAATCCTTGTGCTAACGGGTTCTATACACTATCAAGTGTGTTAACCCGGGGGCCCCTTCCTATCCCATTCATTAACATCGCAAGCCAGCAAGCGTGCTAACCCGTAGTCCATAGACCCATATGGGCTGCACGCAAGCATATTTAATGCACAATTTTGAGGGCCCACAGCGAATCCCTATGAAGGTATTCTAGTTAATTAGAATATGGGGGAAACCGGAGAACCCGGAGAAAACCCATTGCGAACTGGCAGGATAACTAGAAAACTCCTTTGCACAAGCTAGACCCAGGATCGAACCCGGGCCCACAGAGGTACAAGGCGAGTGCTCTATCCACTGCGCCACCAGCCGCCCTCTTTATTTAGTAACTGTGTAATGCTACAGAGATAGGTGAAATTTCTGGTTTTGATGTCCTTCTTTTTCCCTTATTTATACATTTAGTCAAATGATCTACCATGTTCCTAGGCTGCAGCTGTAAGAGATGCACTTTGGTGATACTGTACGTACATGTATGCATGCCCTTGTACCTCCCCAAACACAACTCTTTCCTTTTCCTATAGTTGGATTACAGTACAAACAATGTGTGTTTATTAAAAGCATTAATTACCCTGGGACTGAGCACTTTTTCCAGCTCGTTGGGGAGAGTAAGACAAGGGGACACCATTTCAAATTACAGAAGCAGAGACCCCGACT
>JAVBJR010001031.1:0-6307 GCA_031546965.1 Dysgonomonas sp. | reverse complement strand
AATTATTTTGATTCTGACGATGTACTGAGTACATAGTAATGTTTTCCATAGGTACAATTCCTTGAATCTGCAATTAGATGTGCATAAATTGTTTCCATTTTCAATTAAGATTCTTCCATTTCTGAAGAATTTATTAAATATGCTTTGTAACCCATTTTCTTGTATCCACACGTAGAATTGTCATGCGAAGATCATATTTTTTGCCATAATATGAAATATATTTTGCCATGCATCTTCCAACGATTACAAATCGGTTTTGTTCTGTGGCAATTTTCGTGTTATTTACCATATACATCTGATGTCAGAAAATCTTTTATTGCATTATATTTAAATCACTTTGGAAAAAAAGGTTTGCAGGATTGGTATCAAGAAAACTAATTACTAATCTGCTATAAGGCGACATGTTATATTTTAAATGTAACAATATTGTACATGCTAACAGGTACTATACACATCCTTATTGGTTATTTAATCCAAGAATCCTCCATCACCTGTCTTTCCCTACTGGAACTAACCATCACATGATGGGGCCAAAACACAATATGTGATGGTCTGTGATGGTTACCATCACATACCATCATACCCAACCATCAAGACCATCACAAACCATCACAAAAATCCATCAAGACCATCACATATTGTGTGTTTTGGCCCCATCATGTGATGGTTAGTTAGTTCCAGTAGGGACACATTAAGACCATAACTTTACAAATCAAACCAAAACATGTTATTGATGTGCATTAGAAACTGTCATAATAAACATTTCACATTCATTTAAAGTCTTATTGATTTTTTTCGAAACTATGAGCACACAGTCAATTTGGGAATAATTCGGAAATTGTGATCTAATTTATTTAGTTGGACACATACAGGCAATGAACCGTGTAATTAATCCAAATATGAAAATTAATTATAATTAACTAGATTAATTGATAAAAAATAAAATTTCTTATAAATGGTTATTGAGGTGATAATATATATTATTAAATTGATATTTTCCTAGTAAAAGTGAAGACTGATCTAAAATATGCAGCAGCAATATGTAATTTTGCAAATTAAGGACAGTTTACAATAAATTGGTTTGTGGCCAGTGTTCAGGGTGATTGGACTGCATGACCAATGGAATGATTCATTTGATCACTATTGATCAACATGATTAAGGTCATGACAAAGGTGTTCACAAACTTTATCCAGGCAATAGAGTGTATAATAGGAAATCATAGGACTCCACTCAAACTCACTGTGGGCAGCTATAGCATCCTACAAATGTGAAATATCTATAGACAACAGTGTGGAATAGGGATCCATAGGACTCCACACAAACCTTTAGGCTATAGGAACACTTCACTTTGGGCAGCTATAGCATCCTACAGACGAGTAATATCTATAGGCGACAGTGTGGAATAGGGAACCATAGGACTCCACATAAACCTATAGGCTATAGAAACACTTCACTTTGGGCTGCTATAGCATCCTACAGATGAGTAATATCTATAGGCAATAGTGTGGAATAGGGAACCATAGGACTCCACATAAACCTATAGGCTATAGAAACACTTCACTTTGGGCAGCTATAGCATCCTACAGATGAGTACTATCTATAGGCAATAGTGTGGAATAGGAAGCAATAGGACTCCACTCAAACCTATAGGCTATAGGGTACATGATGCTATAGTAGACTGTGAGAGCACTATATAGAACTATAGAAACTATTGGATAGCTATAGGACATTTCCACAAGGGGTTCACGACATCGAAATGCATATTACAAACCACATGGCAGACGTTTCCGACAATTCGGTGAAGTTTGATTTCCGAATGAATAGCCAAGCCTTTTTTATCATCTTGAGTGCGGACCGGGTATATGCTGGGTGTAAAATGTTGTTTGGCCTATATTTTTGTTTCTCGAATTTCAGTTACGCCATCTACCTCTATATATATCTATGCTAAATGTCATCGCTTTTGTATTATAAAATGCTTCCCCGCCGAGCTGTGGCGGCAAGGAGAGGAAGGGAAGAAGAAGAAGAAGAAGGTATATATAGTACGATTTTTATGTTCCTTGAATTCTTTGTGTGGAACAAGACACACATGCATCAAGGGAGTTAAAATTAAATGACGCTTTCCAGCAAGTGGAATATATTGTTTGGGAATATTAATTCATATGACGTGTTGGTTTAATTGTATTCGTCCTACATTTTATAAAGTCTATACCTGATGATTATTTGTTGAAAGAATGATTGGTGCTTTTTGTTGAATACAGTAATGCCTGTCAAAAGACGACGACTGGCACCAAAAGCAACCAACCTTCCTGAGAAAATACCGAATGGTGAAATTTTGACAGATGTGATGCAAAACAAGTGGATGATGATGTTCGCGATTGCGGCTTCTAAGGGATGGCAATTACACCATATGGACTTTAAATCAGCGTACATCAACGGCAAGTTAGAAAACCCCATATACATGAGATGTCCAAAAGGTTACGAAGAGGAACATGAAACAACCATGTATTATAAATTGCACCGCACCCTTTACGGGCTTCGTGAATCCGGAAAGGCGTGGAATAAAGTCTTGGACCAGAGACTACAAGAGATAGGGCTGAAGCGGTCCGAAGTGGATCCATGCGTGTATTGGATAACAGCAAGAGACCAAAGGGGTTACGTGGCCATCTTCGTGGATGACTCACTCGTGACAGGACCGAATGGATACACAGATTTTAAAATTTCATTGTACCGGCCAATATTCTTGAAAACAAAATAAAGAAAGCAATGCTCTTACACTACGCTGGAGAACATGTGCATTCAATTTATCGTACACTGGAATCTGAGAATGCTCTAGATACAACTCTGGGCATAGTTTCGAAAATTGATGCAGCAGGGGCCAAAGCGCATCTCTCAACATCTGCAGAAGACGAGTATCAAACAGCTGTATACCTTTTGAACAATTACTTCCAGCTGAAGCGCAACATAGACTACGAGACTTACAAGTTCCGAAAAAGTAAGCAGGAGACTACTGAAACTTTCACAGTATTGTACCAGATTGCGCACTCTGGCCAATACGTGTGAATTTGGTGATTTGGAAAGGGTAATCAAAACCCAAATCATAACCACAACCAAGTCCCGTCAACTTCACCGTTGGGCCTTAAGAGAAGATAACTTGACTTTGTTCAAATTACTCGAGATTGGGCAGTTGATGGAGGCTTCAGAAATGCAAGCTAAAGGAATGGAGGAAGAATAGAGTCCTCAAATACTTCCAGATCAAGGTGATGCCTGGAGATTTCAGACAAGACATCAGCCAAGGCCTATCGGAAAACAATAGAAGCATTCAAACAGTGGAGGAAGTTGTAGTAATTGTGGAGGCAAATGGCCCCATCCTGGTGGTCGAGAGTCTTGCCCAGCATTTAATCGAGAATGCAGCAATTGTAAGGGACACTTTCAATGTGTCTGTCGTTCCAAGTTGATAATAGAAGGTGGACATTCCCAAGTAAGACTACTGGACAAAAGAGATGAACAACTATATCAAGTGCAGTCTGAGTCTTCCGAGGAATTTGATGAGCAAGTATTCTTCATTGCTACAGCACGCAAAAGATGTGGAGAAGGTCTGGAAGCAGAACATCGATAAGAATACCATAAAGTTCATTGTGGATTCTGGTGCATCAGTGAATATTATGGACGAGATGACCTTTAAGGAAGCAGGAGGTCAATGGGAGTTAGCGAAGACAAAGAGGAAGATATTTCCTTATGGGTGCAATGCTCCTCTAGAAATGAGAGGGATGTTCAAAGTGCTTGTGTCTTTCAATTGGGAGCTCCGCAACAACAAAAGATTAAGGAAAAAGTGCAAAAAAGGTTTCCAAAATTATGCTGTGGCATTGGAAAATTGGAGGATTGTGAAGTGCATATCCACATAGATGAGTCTGTGTCTCCAGTCGCTCAACATCACTATAGAGTACCATTTCACCTCCGCGAAGCTGTGGAGAAAGAACAGAAGCGTCTCCTGGAACTTGATGTGATTGAAAGTCGATGGTCCCACACCTTGGTTGTCACCGATCCGACCTGTACCAAAACCCAAGAGTAATGATGAGCTGCGTCTGTGTGTGGACATGCGCTACCCAAACACAGCGATACGTGAACATCATGTGATGCCCAAAGCGGACGATGTGATTTACGCAATAAATGATGCCAAAGTGTTTACTAAGCTTGATCTTCGTAGTGGCTACCATCAACTGTTGCTGGCTCGAGAGTCCAGGTTTATTACGTTTGGAACACATGTTGGCCCGTTTAGATTTAAGAGGATCAACTTTGGTGTATCCTCTGCGTCAGAAGTATTTCAAGAAGCCATAAGACAAGTGCTGGTTGGTCTATACATAATGTCATTAACCTTAGTGATGACATTCTAGTGTTTGGTAAAGACAAGAAAGAACATGATGCAGCATTAGAAGCAGTCCTTCGAAGACTCGAAGAGAAAGGACCGACACTGAACCTTGGGAAATGTGAGTTTTCCAAAACGTCCATTAAATTCTAGGGACATATATTTACTCCTGAAGGGATACGTCCTGATCCAGAAAAGGTATCCGCTATTCTGAACATGAAAAGTCCATCGTCAGTGGGTGATTTGAGAAGCTAGTTGGGAACGATTACCTACTGTACAAGGTTCATTCCTAACTTGGCTGAGTACACAGCTCTGTTACGCCAACTTCTGAAGGAAGATGAAGCTTGGACATGGACAGTAAAGCACACCGAGGCAGTATAGGAAATCCAGAATGCATTGGTGGAGTCGGTTGTATCTACTGCTTATGACATGAAGAAATGGACATACATTGTGGTTGATGCTAGTCCTATTGGACTTGGTGCAATGTTGTGTCAACAATCATCAACCGGAACAGATACTAAAGTTATCGCTTATGCAAGCCGGACGCTGACAGCTGTTGAGAGTCAATATTCTCAAATAGAACGGGAGCTACTGGCAATTCGATGGGCTGTTGCCCACTTTCACCTTTACTTGCTTGGTGCAGATTTCATTGTCCAGACTGATCACAAACCTTTGGTGGCAATGTTTAGAAATCGGACCTGCAGACCTTTAGCCAGGATTGAACGTTGGATGTTGTGGTTGCAACAGTACAGATTTCAAGTGCAACACATTCCATGAGCTACCAATCCGACCGATTTCTTGTCTCGACAGGGTGTGAGTGAAAGTGAGAAAAATACAGAAGTGAAACAAAATTACGTCAAAGCTTATGTGAGTTTTCTGGCAACTACTTCAACTCTTCCTGCAATGAGGACTGAGGAGATTGCTGATGCGACTTCGAAAGATCCAAAGTTGCAGTTGGTTATACAAGCTCTCCAAACTGGACAGTGGCCAGACAAGACGGGTAATCTTAAAATCTACAAAATTCTACAAGACCAACTGACTGTTTCCAAAGAACACTTGCTTTTACGAAATAATCGAATAGTCATTCCTGAACAACTGCAGGAGCATGTAGTGCACCCCGCGCATGAGGGACACCTCGGTACGGATGGATCGAGTGGTAGAAGACATCATGAAAAAGTGTATTCCATGCCCAAGTGTTGTGCCATCTAGAAGTGTTGTTCCACAGCAGATGACAGAGCTACCAAAAGGACCATGGCAGAGATTAAGAGCTGATTTCGTTGGTCCATTTCCTGGAGGAAAATATCTCTTCGTTTTGATTGATGAGTTTTCCCGGTTCCCGATCGTGAGGGTAGTGACATCTACAGCAGCTGGACCAGTGATCCATGCTCTTGATTCCCTATTTGCTGAATACGGGATTCCACACAAGCTGAGGACAGATGGAGGTCCACCATTTAACGGGTCGGATTTTCATGAGTTCTCTGTGGAACAAGGCTTCAAGCACCGAAAAGTGACCCCTTTGTGGCCCCAAGCTAACGGACTTGCTGAAAGATTTATGGCCAGTCTACGAAAGATGTCGCAGACTTCTATGATCGAGACTCAACATTGGATGGCCAATCTCAACAAGCTTATGCGCAATTACTGTGCGACCCCGCATCCTACTACTGGACTCAGTCCTGCTTTTCTCCTGCGAAAGTTCCATGTGATGACCAAACTTCCTGGGGTAGATACAACGAAAGTCAACATGCGACAGGTTCCAGCAAAAGATAAGGCGAATAAGCAATTCATAACCCGTGATATTTCTTGCTTTAAGAGGATATGCAACCCCTTTGGGTTCGCCTGCTTTGTCCGCCAGAGGGCAACACTGTTGCCCATGCTTCCCTATGTGCGAATTTCGTTCCAAGTTTTCTCCCCTAATTTGCATGGCCAAATGTATGGAAATTTTT
>JAVBJR010000614.1:0-2609 GCA_031546965.1 Dysgonomonas sp. | reverse complement strand
CCAGCTCTTGCAGCCATATAAACAAGGGCTAACAGAAGTACCGTAATAACGTTAGACAATATAGTTTTTAAAAACATTTTATGTAATACCTTTATGCTGTTATAGTAAACATACATATAACAGATATGTGGATGTAGTGCGGATAATTCGGGAGGCAGCCAATCAGCACAGTGGGAAACCTTCTTGTGATAGCAAATAATTCACACCTTCTTTATATGTCTTTCGGATTGCCTATTTTGCAGTTTCAAATATCCTGAAACGTTGGTTCAATGGTGTGCACCAAAAACGCAAAAAACGTCCTGGGAGAAGAAGTTCTATCACTAAAAATTAAAAGGCAAATTTCGATTCTAACGCTATCCAAGATGTCAGCAAAATTACAGACACCACGGGTATACTCGCTGTTCACTGCATGCCATTTCCCAAGTTCTACATCACAATGTTCCTGGGATTAAACTTGATAAGAACACACCTATGCAATTTAGCCATTGCAAATCAAATAATGTAATGGACCCATGAATGGCATTCAATCTATTATGTCTTGTGGTAAAAAAGTTTAATTTAGATAACCTATCCACAACATGCCGATTTATAGTTGCATGGATTTTTCCGTTGGTGGCGCTGCGGTCAGAGAATCCCGTTTGGTGCTGCTATGTATGCTGGCCAGAATAGCGATTATGACAATAAAACCGGTTTTCTACGTTAAATAGCGGTTGTTTCGAAAAACATCCGTGAACATAAACGAACGACAGCATGTGAAAACGTATTTTCAACTAGTTTAGATTATGTTAGGTTTATTATTTTATTTTTCTGTCGGTAGCATCTTGGTAGCATATAATGTCGTAACTCCCGTAACAATTGCGTTACATCACCGAGGCAAAACTAATTATCCTAACATAATCTAAACTAGTTGAAAATACGTTTTTCACACGCTGTCGTTCGTTTATGTTCACGGATGTTTTTCGAAACAACCACTATTTAACGTGGAAAACCGGTTTTATGATCATACTTGCTATTCTGGCCAGCATACATAGCAGCACCAAACGGGATTCTCTGACCGCAGCGCCACCAACGGAAAAATCCATGCAACTAAATCGGCATGTTGTGAATAGGCGCGATGACACTTAATACCCGAAGAGTGAGGGACTGTATCCAACACCTTGCTCACATTAAGAAATGCTATGCTGCATGCTCCCTTCTGCACCATCATGCTTCAGTAAGCGCTTCAGAATTTGCATAATGTTTTGAACTCCGTTAATTGGGGCAAACTGATGGTATAAATGGCATAATACAGATGGAATTCACCGAACATGACCTGTCATAGTGTCTGGAATGTGAGGATCATCCACGTAGCTGTGGTGTCCCCCACTGCACGGTTGTGTTGTCAGCTTCCTTATGGTTGATTGACTCCGGTAGAATTAGGTTTGATCATAAATCAATTGCTCACATGTCAAAATGCTGGAAAAGCATTTTGAATAATAAAAATCGTACACTCCTAAAGTAAGGAGTGTCGGAAGCCACCCTCGTAGCAAAAACCTAGCAAAACAATACGAAAAACTTTCCCCAAGTTCAGATTTGGCGGAGGAGCAGATCAACACTCTAAAAACAGAAGGTGTTGGGGAGTGGTATGAAAGGTGTAAAGGAGTAGTATTTTGGCTGTTATACCTTGTTGAATATATATATTTCCATCGAAATGTCACAAAATCCTACATACACCTTTAGAACAATGCCCACACCCCCTCGTGTTCACCCAGTTTAGCACTCCGTTACACCATGCATATAGATCAAGGTGTATGGCTTTGGTGACGTTTCAAAGTACAGAAATGGCACTAAATCCATTTACTCCTTGCTGGGGGAAAAATTAATCCTGCGAAATGAGGGGAATGGGCGTGACTAAAGATCCAACAGAACGACCAATCAAATGAAAGTCACATCAAACCCTGACTACACCAAAATCAAGTTTAATTGTAATTAATTGATAATTTGTAACATATTTTCTAACTTCTTTAACTTCTTTTAAAAAACAGGGAAGGTTATAAGGTTTTCTTGCTGACGTAATGCAAAAATGTTATTAAGCAGCATCTACATAATTGTTTTTGCTAACTGACCTCAGTTAGGATTTCGGAATACTGAAGTATGCTGCATATATTACAATCGCTGTGTCAAAATATCGATCTTTAAAATTGTTGAAGTCCAGCCAATAGGATGATGAATTAAAATGATGCTCCATATGTTGTGTCTGTTGTAAAACAGCAATTAAAAATGGTGAAGTCAAATTAAAATAATTATATAAAGTCATATCAGAAAACTTGCATAAATCTGCAGGATCCTGTAATCAGAAATATTTCAACATGAAGGTGTATAAAACAATGGGCAAGTATCCAGAAGGTGTATATAAAACAATGGAAAGGAATATGCAGAAGGTATATTGAACGAAAGGGGTGCCAGCTGCAAAAGTGGTCAAGGAGGTATAACAGCAAAGGAGTATGCACAACACCTCCGGTTGAAGGGGTTACGATACTCCTTTAAGGAATGATAATACTCCTTAAAGGAATGAAATTAGTGACATCGTCATTATAACTTTAAGGAGCAATATCACTCCCTTTCTTCTT
>JAVBJR010000466.1:0-3650 GCA_031546965.1 Dysgonomonas sp. | reverse complement strand
GACAAATAATAGAACAGCGGTGTATTTTTTTCATATTCCATAATGAACTTACACAATTAAAGTATTTCAACGGTTATTTTTTGACAATACCATCTAAATTGTGTCGTAGAACACGCTTACCTTGGGTGTTATCCAATAAATTATATATATTTACCGCACTGGCTCAGTCGAAAGTTCACACATTTGGTTCCAACGCCTATTTTTCCTCGCACATCGATCGCATCGCTTGGCTGGAGTTTCCATTCCATGACCTTAGTATTCCTTGATGCCTGAGTGTGGCATAGCTGCAATTCCTGGTCATATGGGTACATGTTGTGACGTCATCGGTCGATTGACTTCATGTTAGCTGCTAAAATTTCCCCACAATGGTCCATACTAACCCAGCACTGTACTATACTGTTTAATTTTAATTCCTGCTGCCATTGTCTATATGTGTAAGTATTGAATATTAGTAGTACAGTGCCCCTGCATTCATTTTCTATGCATTTTTAAATATGTTGACCACCTGTAAAAGTTGACCAGATTTTTTTGTAACTGCCAGTAGCTAGTCAACATTCACAAGTTCCACTGTATTATAAATTACTACAAGAAAATGAACTGATCCGTGAAAAATATGTGAAAAATATTTGAAAAATCACAAGGATATCGTTTACTCGTGTCAGTGTCATAACAATAAACCAATCAAAGATCTTGATCACAGCGACGATCACAGTAAAGAGATTAACTATACAATGGAACAAGTATTTCAGTACATTTCCAATAAATTTGTTTCTTTACAAGGAAGCCGTTTACCTATCTACACACGTACGGCACGTATTGCGGATCGGCTACCTGCGCTTCAACACTCGCATACGTGTCATATTCACCCAACTAAAAACGTGTAATAAACACTATAATATACTTAATTAAACTATATGGGCTTATCCACATCCAAGTGTATGGCTAAAGTAAATATAATAGCAATAATAATAACCAAAGCCTATATACCGCGCGACTAGAATCCTCTAAGTTTATTATGTATTACGCGTCTTGATGAACGCTGCAAAAAAAATACATGTTCCAGTGTCTCACTTATCAATAATTCATTAAATGCCACAACATTATCATTGAAATTACCTGTAATAATAACTCGTACACTTGCTCAGTCGTTTTCATACAATACGCTACACGCAAACCGGTAAGTGAAACATTCGTCTTTCGAAGAAGGTTACCGCGTTGGGAAAGGGGGGGATATACAGTAAACCACTCTTGGGTAAACCAAGGTAAACTGTCTTGTAAGGCACTCAAATGAATTCGGTGTTCCTCTTCACACCGAACACATTCTTCCACTATATTCCCATTCCCCGCTTTACGCAAATTAAGCTGTTGTATTTTGTATTATCTTAATGCTTGATTAGCCGCTATATTATTTCGGGTGCCAATGTCTGAATAAGGAACAGGGGTTATTATATTATGATGGCCGGGGGGGGGGGTTTAAAAGAATAAGTGTAGCAACAAGTATTATATGTAGTAGTAGTCATTTTGTGCCGGTGTATAGAGGAAACGCTAAGCCGCGGTGTTATACGCGTGGACACTGACCAAAAAGATGTAAAACCTTAAAACCAACAACAAGGCCACATAACTCATATTGTTTTTGGACGGGTGTGTGTGTGTGGTACATACATGATTAAAGCTGGCGAGAGGTAGTAGCTCAACTATACCTTATTTCATTCTTACAAAGGAACTGTGCTATATTCGCCGCGCCATTCAAAGTTGTTCAACGCGGGACTTGGCGTAACAAAAACCTCTCACGTTTGATGTCCTAATACATATATATAAATATAGAAATGTTACACCTGTACTAATAGTAAAAAGAAGTTGGTCATTCGTATTGAAAATTTTGGAAGATTCAACTACGGAGTCTTACCGCGTGTTTCAAGGTGGTACGTACCCCATGCAAATGTCCCAGTTCCTGTATCAATGTATCATTTTATCAATCTTGCATTTCAAATTGTTAAGGAATTTACCAGAGATAATTAAAAGATTGAGATTTCATTGTATTAAATCCCTTAATTACACCTTGGTGCACGTAAAACCACTCTTAGTAAAACCAAGAGGTAAAACTCAATTTTAGGACTAGTATCTAAATATTTTGGGGGGAAAATCACGCAGTTTGTACATTTCATATCTCTGCTAAAACAGGGGCTTTAATTTAAAGTATTCATTATACACTTGAAATTTGAAATGCAAAAATAATATACATGAGAACTAATATTGGGTACGTTCCACCTCTGCGGCAAGATTTGTTACGGCAAGTATAACCACGTACTATAGTAACTTCATGATTAATACTTAATAGTAATCACCAAGCCATGTTTTAAAATGTGTTAGTCTAACATTTATGTAAGACCAAATCGATGTTTTCACGGCTTGGCTTTTAACGTTGTGACTTTACCGAAAGAAAACAACTTGCCGTTTGTAAAAAACCGAAAAAAAATCACGCGTAATTAATGTTAATTATATGCTAAACACGGCCATCACATCCGTTCGATGAGACATTGGTCACCCTGATCAAACCCCGCCACAGAATGTTGCGAAGTGTCCCTCCGAGGAGTACGTTCTCCATCGGTGTCCGTACCGGGGCTTACGGGGAACTCGTGGTACGATGGAATGTTGACGCGGTCATCGGCGTCCAACTTTACGTCCCTTCCCACTCCGTTACCCGTCGTCTTTGCTGAAGTTTGCAAAGACTCTGGGTAAACGTTCAGCTCTAGCCAATCGCTTTCAGATGCTGTATCGTGACCTTGACCTGGACCTGGACCAGAAACTGGACCACCACTCTGACCGGAATTACCTTTGGGACCATTTTGGGGCACTACGGCATCATCTTGGCCCATGTCCACCACCACCGCCACCTTCTTGTCATCGATGACGCAAGTACCTGGATGTTCGGCAACGGAGTCATCTTCGTGAATGTCACTCTCGTCATCGCTGCTGTCCTCCGCCACGTCCAGCGCCGACTGCGGTGTTGGCGAAGACACCGAACTGCTGTAGAGCGGAAGGTCGGCCACTTCGACGTCTGCCGTGACCGGTGGCCATTCCGGGGAACTGACGATGTCCTGCTCCACTTGCATGTACTGGCTGAATGTCTGAAATATGCTGTAATTTTTCTTCAGCCTCACCACCAACATGCCGAGCAAAAACTGCAAGCCGCAAAAACAAAGAAAAACCTGTTATTAATACTGTGGCAAAAGTATTATACAGTCAGCGCCTATATTTTGTGAGAGCTCTGCGATTTTTTGAACACCTCGCTTTAATGAATGCAACATATTTTCCTAATTTCCATACTATAGAGTTGCATGTATTTAAATCCTCGTTTTATTGAATTCAATATATTGAAACCACGTGATTTATTGAAATGTATTCACAGTCGCTCACAGATGAGTTCAATAAATTGAGGCCCGACTATAATTTAAAACGTTACCAGAACATAGGGTGTCTACTAAACTTTCATTTCAAAATTCCAGTATTTTCAAGGATATTTATAACTTATTTCCAAGACACAAAATGCATAAAGTGAAAGATAGTTTGGTAACAAACCACATTAATTCCTTAAAAACTGATGAATAAGTGTAATGAACCATCGAAATTCAAGAGTGTCATGCTTAATT
>JAVBJR010000484.1:0-2752 GCA_031546965.1 Dysgonomonas sp. | reverse complement strand
TTTATTTTGTGTAGATTTGTACCTGAAGATGGCTGTTAGCCGAAACGCGTCGGATTAAATATCTGGATTTATTTGTGGGAAGTGGATCTCTATACTTCGTATATCAATGAATCCCACAGTCCATTTCATCGATTTGAAGCTTACGATTGAGTCGCCGCGATGCATTGTGCATGCATGGGACAGGGCACTGTTGCAACAACATCGATCGCGACTGCATGGTCACGTGCTTGTAATAATGGCAATATGGCGCCCAGTCAGGTAGGCCATTGCTGCTAGACACTGCATAATATGCATGCATTTGAATTTGCATTTCACGCTCGCTGCGCCCCCTAAACCAATTTATTATTTATGATTTACAGTTCATTGTCTTTTGTTCTTTCCCATCCCAAACAATCAATACGAATTTATCTACCGCAATATCGCATAGTGCAAAATGTATGGATTTGCATTTAGGCTTATACAGGCATGACCCATTAGGCATAAAGCTAACGAATTAGGCCTAGATGTTCAAGAGTTAACCCTAACTCTACCCTAAAGAGCATTTTAACATATGAAAATATAGTGCGTCTTAACTCAAGATTGCACACGTCAACGATTGCCAAGAATTTATTTCACATAATATGTATAGGTCGGATTTTGAAAACATTATTGTCAATTAACTTTATTAAGTATATTCCATGAACTTTGTACAGTGGAATGATTTTTTGGTGTAAGCATTCACCACAAAAAGCAAGAAAACAAGAGGGCATTACGGCAACCTTGAGTTGAGACGCACTATAGCCTATATAGTATTTTGTAAAATTCTTAAGGAGCTTGCATAAATTACGTCATTAAGAAAATAACGCATTCAACGAAAGTGACGATTGATTAATGGTTTTGGGGAGGGATGAATTCAGGAATGATTACATCATCAGCATCAATAGAGTTAAAGTTAGAATAATAATGAAGTAGCCTACAGGTAGGGTATTTTAAATATTTATTGCATGATAACTGGAAAGAGGACGGCAAATCAAATTTTTAATAACCTCTTCAGAATCTCCTCATGAAATCTTCCAATGATTTGTGGGGGGGGGGGCATTAAAATATAGGGTTTTAGACAACATAATATTTGCATGCATGCTCCTTAATTAAGTTTCAACCGGGACAATTGGGATATTTTAGTAAATTTTTACAGTATTTTTTTCAAATGTATGGTGTCCACTTAGGAATTGTGTATGCATGCATGCATACCCATGGGTATTATAGTATAGTGATTGTACACATGCAATATGGAACACAGCACATCTGAACGGTCTTAAGAAAGAATATTTTGAAATGATGCATTTCAAATCTATATACCGACTGCTGGCGATGCGGTTGGCAACAAGTCATTTTTCAATGAAAGATTGTTCATTTGTATAACGTGCTGCATAACCAGGGGTTCATTCATTCACATGCAGACGTTTGAAAATGGAAATCTAATATTATTATTATTATATAGATATGTATATACCATTTATAAAAATTGTAAAAATGTTGATGGGTGTGGCATGTCATTAGAAGACCACCCAAAAACCAAATTTCCTAGCTGCCAAAGAGCATGGTGGATCATTGAGCCGTCACGCAGTCAAATATCCAAGTAGCAGAAGCCACACTTCCTCCAACATGTGTCCCGCACAAGTCACTAACAACAAAGTCCCGCACTCAAACAATGACGTCAGAGTTATTGAAAATCCGTGTTCCTTATTTTCAATGGGCCTGTATACTACAAGAGCATATAGAAAAAGATGCATGGCATTTGAAAAAATCTTTTGTACCTATATATACTGCAGTCATAGAGACAAGTTTGACGGCTTTTTTGTCAGAAACATTCCGCTTTTAAGTGCAGGTGATATTCACGGACGCGCATGCGCGGAATGACACAGGAAATTCCAAACCAAGAGGGAAATGTTCCAAAATTTATATGCACAAAGGAGTCCTTTCTTATAAAACGCGTTCCGCAACATTTCCAAGTGAGCTGGCACACGCGACTCACTAGCACATGTTGCGCATGCGCACACAGCGCTGTTTGCGGTCACGTGACCAATTAATGCCTGCGTCACGTCACCAATTAATACAAACACTTCTTTTACTCATTTCCGAAAAGTCATTTCCAGCATGTATTCTTATTATACACTAAACAAACAATGATGTTCATTCGGATCTCTGATTGGGCATACAGGGTGTTTCATGTTAACATGATTCCTTCATATTGTACAAAACTTCAGATTGTTAAAAACTTACTAAGGGTTGTAAGAAGTGGACTGGTATGGGCATGCATGAAAATAGACCTGTAATTTGCAGTTGCAGCCTGCCCTATATATGTGATAAGCCTTAGTAAACGAGGCGCCACTTCATTGCAGCGCACAATATTCATCTTGGAGCACCACATTTCAAAAATGTCTCTACGCATTATAAATGCACCAAAGTTTCCAAAAGTAATTCTTATTAACTAAATTGGATTCGCTCTTCAAGCGCCTAAGTTGAAATTGAGCCCTATCTTGCATTGTTGAAAAGTTGGAACATGTATGACCTTTAAACAAGTGTCAAACTGAGGCACCTCTGATGATCCTAAATTCAAACGATCCTTGCAGTTAAAGGGGCAGTCCACCCAAAAATGAAATTAATATATGTTGTTCGTCTTGGCATATTATATCACTTTGTAATTTACATCCATGTCCAATTCGCCGTAGTTATTTAGAAATTAACCGAAAACCACAAAATGTGGGCGTTG
>JAVBJR010000382.1:0-2976 GCA_031546965.1 Dysgonomonas sp. | reverse complement strand
AGAAGAAGTGGCACATCTTTATAACTACTCCTGCAAGTTTTTGAATGAATGAATTAACAATAATATATATGCATATTTTGTCTTCTGACTCAACTGAAAAACCATCAGGATCCTCAGCTTGAACTCCCTGACCAGTTTCTGAAATCCATTTTTTCACCTCTTCATATTGTTTTTCATGGCTGTGATTTTATTTTGCAGACGTTTCACATCAGTCTTTCAATTTTAAGAAATCAAGCATTCACCTTTCATACTTGATAAGAGTTTCTTTGGCCTGACATTCGAAATCATTTCATTCAGATCACAACCAGTATAATAGTTCAATATTTACATAAATGGGGTGTGGCATACCTGATCTTTTCCCAAATAAGTCTTGTCAACTATGTACTGTGCAATTGCAGACTCCTCATCTACTGTCCAATTCCTAATTCGCAGTCGCTTTCGAACTTCTGCAGGGCATATTAATTTACGCTACAAGCTAGGCGCGACCATATTTCATGGGTGCAAAGTTCAGCTTGAGCAAAAGCAGTGCCAAAAGTGGTTATAAGTCACGCAGATCGGCACTTATACAAAAGACACTTTGGGTGTTCACTTTTAGTTCATGTGACGTCAAACGTATCAAATCCGGTCACTCATAAGTGACTTATAGCATAAGTGAATTGGTTTTGAACGTGCCTATTGTCCAACACCTGAGGAAATTGACCATGCTAAATATTTTAAAAATGCATTACATATATAAATAAGTTTTGGCAATGTCAGTTCTTTAATTTTAGTGACCAGTTAATGATCATGCATGGCGTGAACAGGAGCACAAAAATGAAACCACACATATCTTTACTATTTTTACAGTCAAAAACTTATGTACTTACTTGAGACTACTGCCAATTTCATTGGTGTTATAGTGCGTCGCAAGTCAAGGTAGTAGTTATAACCTGCTTGTCGCTCCCCTTAGGATGAAAGTAGACTCGCTAAAATGCACGTGTTCTTCGGTTTAGCGTCGGCGAGTCTACTTTCACTCTAAGGGGAAGGGAGCATCACCGCAACAAAGAAACAAGCGGGCCATAGCTACTACCTTGACTTGCGACGCACTATAGTGGCTGTTTTTAAGCAGTCAGATATTTTTTCCTGTTTGCAATGCAAACAGTCCCAGTGATGGACCGGTCCTTCAACAGTTCGGGCGACCATATCATTACTGCCAATTCCTTGCAGTATATGGATGGCGTCTTTGCAGTTGCATTCAGGTTCCACCTCGCAAGGTCTACAGACGCGCCATTTAAATGTACCTATAAATATCAGTTCGCAGTAAGTATCACATCCATAAATTGAGGAATATACATAGTGTACTAACCAAGCCAGATTCCTCATTAACTGCAGGGTTGAAATCTGTATTCGCTGTGTCGACTGTTTGTGCACAATCAATTTCCTCCATGGAGTTATGGATTGCAGTATGGATTATCAATAAACAAACATGTATTTTGCAAATTCATGGACAATTAGGTTTAGAAATTACAGTTGGAGAAGTGGGTGGTGCTTGGGGTGGTTTTGGGGTAATTGTTGTACTGGTATTTAGAGCGTGGTGTGGTTGGGTTGGTTTGGTAATGCTGGTGACTTGTGGTAATGGTTGGGCTGCTATTGTAGGAGTAGTGTTTGTTACTTTACATAATGGATGTTCTGCTGCAGTTATCGTCACTTGTGCACTGGCAGAGCAATTCTCAACGGACCATTTTGGTACATGATTTTCTGTATCTGCAATATATGTAATACATATTACATGATGTAAATTGATCAACAAATAAATTATATAAAGTGCAACTTACAATTAAATTGCAAGTTGTGAAAATTATTTTCACAACTTAGAATTTTCTTTAGAAGTGCGCATTCTTATTTTTCTGTCAGCTCGCGTAACCTATCATTGTCCTTTGCCAAACCAAGGAATACTAATGTGTAATGGAATGGAAGCTCCATGTTCAGAATGATCCTCATGTTGGTCACCAAATTACCCATGATGCATTGCACAATGGGGAACATTCCCAAATTACGTCATCACATTTAGGGGGGTGGGGGTACATTGAGGAATGACCACTGATGATGAAAGGGGGGTGGGGGTGGATAAATGATGACATCACTGGCCTGCCTGAAAATGTGGCGATGGGTAGATGAAGATGAAATAGAGGCATATTAGTTGATGATTGCTTTAATACCTCAATATTATAAATGTATTTAAATTATGGCATTCTTCCACTATCTCTTCAAATATTTTGTCTGCCTGTGAAGAGTTCCATCCAGGTTTCCAGTGACAGCATGAAGCAAGGGATACCAGCAGTAAATTTTGAGGAGTGGCTGTCTCCAGTTTGGGAAGATGCATGATAGAAGAATTAAAGTATCAATATTATTTTTTAAAGTAGAAAATAAAGCAGATTTATTTCAATCAATTGGGAGTCGCAGGTCCTGAGTGCATTGTTTGAAATTTAATATAAATTATGAGGGGGTACTTGGAAGGTGATGGTGATGGCCTACAAGAGGGTGGAGTACTGTGGAAAATAACACCTGATGATGAAAGGGGGGAGGGTGTCAAAATTTTTCAAAAACGTGATGACGTAATTTGGGAATGTTCCCTTTTAACGTTTTGAAAGCTGCCATCTGGAAAAATACTATGTAAAATGTAGCTGAATCTGCGAAGTTTGGACTCTATTTGCTACAAATTGAATAGGTCTACATATCTGAAAAAATTTAAGACACTTCTGCAAGAACTTTTAATTAGCACTAGCCTAATTTCATATGGAAATATTTAAAGGATGGGCTTAGAATGTACTGTCAAACTTACGTTTTCTTTCCAAAGACAACAAACGTGTCAACCTGTGACATCAATGGAATGAGCTCATTGGTCAATGGAACGCTAAAGTCGGCTCCTTTGAGACCGACGTGGGGAGCGCCTGCTAGCCAAACCTTCCATTCCATTACTATTAGTATTCCTTGGCC
>JAVBJR010000148.1:0-3493 GCA_031546965.1 Dysgonomonas sp. | reverse complement strand
TCTTCATGACTGTCTATTAACACAAAGAATTTATATTCACTGGGATTATTTTCAATTAACGCTTGCAACTATAAAGTGACTTTCTCGCTTAGCAGAAGATCTTTCAGAAGCTATAGCAAAGCTATACAAACATTACATTTTCAAACAGGAAATTAGGCTGAGGACATAATAAATTTGGGATTAAACGGATGGCTGGTACGAAGGATTATAAAAAAGAACGTAAAATACTACTGCTGCTGCTACTACTATATAATTATTGAACAAAATCAATGTTTTTGACAGTAATGTGCAAATTCTGGCATACATAATTATTCATATTACCTGCAAAAATACGAATTATCATATGCGGAATAGGCCCGGTGTACTGTTCTGTAAAATACAGTATAATGCAAATTAATTGGAACAAACAGTTCTTAATTATTTTCACGTAATTTTTGTTGAACCATGTTGCATGTATAGGCTAAAGGCTTGCAGGAAAAAACGGTATTTTTGTCTTTTGTCATGCTTCAGCTATGTGTATTATGTTTACATCATATCCATGCAATATTACTTATTGATGAACAGTTAAAAAAAAAAACCTATAGAGACCAAATCTGGAAAGAACCTATCCGAATCGTCATGATACATTTATTAGCAAGACAATTCACCTGATCTATACATATAAATCCCACTGAGAATTTTTCAATATTTAATTATTAAGCACAGCTCTTGTCAAAGGGATTGTACAATATTAAAACATATGAATGAAGCAGTTGAAATAATACGGTTTAAAGATCCTAAAATCCAGGAAATGTGCTCTATCCTTGCAGATTCTATGCCAAAATATATTCAAGCAGTCCTTAAAGCTAGAAGTGGCAAGATCTCATTAAAATATATCACAGTATTTTAATAAACATGTGGTTAACTAGAGCACCACAGCATGACCACCATCGCTGTAACACCACAAACAAATGTGCTAATAAAGACCCGAGATCACATAATTTTTCATATTTAAGACAATGTAATTATGCAACATAATTTGTAATAAATACATGCATGAGAAATTTAAGGAACAAAATACTCGAGTGATATTATTTATACATATGTGATGAGAAAATTGTTATAGCAAAAAACACAGCCTGGCAATGGCCCCCAAGGCTCTCACTGCATTAATATAAATAAAACAGAATTTGGTTCTTATTTTTTCAAGTAGTTTTTTGGTGCGTCATTATCCTTAGATGGAAGATTGGCAAGCTCATAGAAAGCCACCTTATGTGAAACCCACTTCTTGGTAATGTATTACATAAAATAAAAAATAAACAAAACAGAAAGACAAATGATATTGGACCTACAGGATGGTGGCTGCCCACCATAATTTCTGTATGGTGGTCTATGGTGGAGTGGTGCGATTCAACCTACACTCCACCATTATAGTGTTCTACCGCCTGGTGTAAATTTCCAATAGGGTAGGATTGTTTACACATCAAATATTCT
This sequence comes from Dysgonomonas sp., assembly GCA_031546965.1. Taxonomy (GTDB): domain Bacteria; phylum Bacteroidota; class Bacteroidia; order Bacteroidales; family Dysgonomonadaceae; genus Dysgonomonas_A. The sequence continues at coordinate 2,020 of JAVBJR010000148.1, read as the reverse complement.
GCAAAGTTCTGCAAGTAAACCCGGTTCCATTGGAAACCTGGAGTGGTGCCCCCAATTGATAAAGTACAAGTGCTATGTGTCCAGAAATGGGAATGCATGAACCATATCCCAGCTCTGCAGTGGGACAGGGTTTAGTGACAAAAATATAAATCTGGTTCAATAATCAGAATATGTAGATATGCGCATCAATTGATTTCATAAATCATTTTACTATACGCAATTTTACACATGAAGTATGTATGTATTGGCAATAAAATGCAGCATTCTGTATATATTACACTGAACTTGATTATTGATTTCCGAGATTCTAACCAACATCATTAATTTGTCCCAGGTTCACGTACAGCCAACGCCTGTGGGGCTTACAAGTTTGCAACCACATCGTTTCCTAGCAACGGTACAATCTTGTTTTGATGAGCATGCGGAGTCACACAGAGAGCTTGTTGCAGCTGGGATTCATTACTCCATTTGTCACCTTTTAGTCTCAATCAGCCTTTCTTTTACTTTGCGTCTGAATTCCTCTAAACTGAACAATAAAGCTTTTGTCACGTTCAGATTCGAGTGCCACACTATGTTGATCTGCCAACTTTTTTGTTGGATAAGTTTAAATCCTCTGCTAGAAAAAAAACTGAACAATTTATTTTATCTAGTCCCTCGGAGGAAAAAATGTATGCTGGCTGAATTTTTTTGAAGGACACCACTACTTTGAAGTCCAGTCACCGTCTTCCAAAGTGCTGTTACCTGCTTTCAAGTGGAATTGTAAAGGATGTGGACGCTTCCAAGCAATGGACATTGTCATGTGACCAACTAATAAAATGTCACAAAAAGGGAGGTGTGATAGTAATCTGCCTCTTGAAAAGCTTCCTGTGCGTAAATAAAGTCTATAGGCTACTGCAACTTTCAGAAACCTATAAATTAAAGGCACTTTCTTCCTAAAACCACACTGTTATTATTAAGCTTAACTTATTCAATTAAATGCTAATAAACTGCAGAACTTTTGGCTTGGGGTTGTAGTTCAATACGGACAATTTTGCATACAGGTTTTGGAGATGAAAATGTTCCCACAGGATAAAATAATATTGCGTTCGTAAGTTTATCCGTTGTACATTCAAACTTTGTAGCCCAAAGATTAAACTGTCAAATGCAGAAATTTCGTTCCCAAAGGTTTCAGATTGCAGAGGTTTGACATTCAATATAAAAAAACATGTCTAAAGATTACAAAAAAATCTATATTGAATACTACATGGTTGAAAACCAACCAATATTTTGTATTAATATATAGCAAGGTTTGAGCTTTAAAATGAATACTCTCATTCCCAATGACAAAGTCGGTGAATTCACATTTCATACACTTCAAGCTCAGTTTGTTTCTATATTCTATTTTAATCCAAGCTTACCCCTCATAGTTCAATTATGAAAGTTGTGTTAGTATAATTTGTAAAGGATTTTCTTCAGGTACAAAAATTTTCAATGAATAAAAGTATTCATTCCCAACCCATATAATTATTTATTATGACTAGTATTGACACACGTGTGTCATCATCAGGGTAGAACTTCAATACAAATCATATTCAGAACAAATAGCAGATTTAAAAAGGCTCCACAACATATACTAACGGATAAAACTCTTTATTCTACTACATCATATCCAACGAAAGAGCATAGAAACTACACAACAAAACCAAAATGACAACAGGATCGAAAAATACTTTATAAAAGGAAAGGAATAAAAGCTTACTTACAGCGAGGTAAGCTCAGTTGATAACATTTAGACGTGGTAGCCAAGAATAAAATAATGGAAGGAGAAAAGTCAAAAACGAAGCAACCGACCTGTCAAACCTGTCCAACAACTCAATAAGAGAACCTGTACAAGGACCCAGCTGTTCATTAATTATGCAACCAGGAAAATGCTTAAAAACTTGTATATTTCAACTGATTCATTAACATTAATCCTGTGGTATTTATTTATCAAAAACAAACAAAACTTGAATATGAGCTTTTCAGGGTCGTGGCTATGTTC
>JAVBJR010000385.1:0-2908 GCA_031546965.1 Dysgonomonas sp. | reverse complement strand
TGACTACTGTTTTTTTGGGGGTTTGGGTATATTTGAGGCTTGCTGTTGCGTGTTCACCTTTACCCAGTGACGTTATGATTCGGAATGCAGCAGCAAGCTTCAAATACCCAAACCCCCCAAAAACTAGTAGACAGGTCGGGGGAGGGGCCCTCTCGGCCGCAATCTTTCGTGAAACACACAGTATATGGGTTGGTTTATAATTGAAGTTTCTTGTTGTGGAATCAGTTTGTATGACTTCACTGCATTGAATTCACTCATAATTACTCCAACACCATGCTACATCAATAATTTGTTAGTACTTTGTTCAAATGAAATTAGATCAGAATGTTTTATTTGGACTAATATGAGGTGCGTTTCAAAAATAAGGACAGTTTCATTATAAAAGAACAAATATTGAGAAACAAATATGTATTAATTGTTCCATTCACATACATTCCAAAGGAACTTATAACATAATTATCATAATTTTTGAAGCTCTTAGTGTTGTAAAACAATTTTTAAAATAACATCTGCATAAAATCCAGCTGCCTGAGAATTCAGCATGTCCAGCCCGGACCTGATGATCCAGAAGTTCTGTAGGCTACTTTTTTGATTCCCTTTACAGTCATGACCTCGTACCTAGACTATTTAAGACCTTCAAATTTATGAGTTTGTGGAATTATTTTCGACTCTACATTGTATCAACTCATAATTACTCCATTACAATGCTACACTAATAATGTCTTTCTGCACATTAAAAAAATCGCTTGCATTTCAAAAATTCAAGGAAAGTGAGGTGTTGAAAATGGTTGTGATTGTTCCACGCTGTGTCCCGGCAAATAACTTCAGCTTTGGCTTCCCTGAACGATGCCTGCGTAATGTCTTGCTTTTCTCCTTGTCTTCGAATTTTGACAATGCTCATTGTTGAGCTACGTTTATTGTAATTAATAGATGTGTTTGGACGCTGTATTCCACCTAGCCCTGATGATGATCATGTATCTGTGATCGAAACATGTAGGCATGAAATAAATGGATTGCCGTTGCACTATTGTGGACTGAAGAATTTCTTCCTCGACAAAGCTATTAAAAATATTATTTGGCTTTGGGATGTATGTGCATGGAACAATTAATACATATTTGTTTCTCTTATTTGCTCTTTTCTTATAATGGAATGACCCTTATTTTTGAAATGCTCTTAGTACCTTTTTGGTTATAGATTTTTGTATAGCTGTATGACCTTTGTTGTTTGTTGACATGTTGTTGGAGTGAAGGAGGCCTATAGTACCGAAATGGAGACGTGTTTGTTGTGTAGTGGCTGGGCAACAAGTTTGTCGGTGGCCGGGACAATGAAAACATAAAAGGTGACAGACATAACATCCTAAAAATAGTGTGATCCTTTGGTTGGGAGTTTAAATTGAAGATCATATAAATACATGTAAGATGTCGTGGTGTTTGACACAACATCCACTTTCTAAAATAACTACATGACGTACGCTGCATGTCTTGAAAGTTCGAAGGGAATGAAAAGGTTAAGGTGGCAAATGGTGAAAACAGCTGATGGAGTTTATAGTGGAATTTACATGTTGGCTTTGCTTATATGAATATCAGAACTGAGCATATAATTTTACTGTGGGTGTGCTGACTGGAACAAATTTGAACTTAAAGGTGAACTGACCAAGTTTTTAAAGGTACACTTAAAATTAACCAACATCAGGTAATACAGTGAATAAAGCAAAATGTGAACAGAAATTTTAATTAAAATAAATAACAAGACTTATTAGCGATTGAATTTGGTGAAATATGACAAGCTTAAGTGTTCAACGCATTTGCCATACTGGGTTTTTATTGGGAGTGGTTAGTCTGAATAAGCCGCGGCCAAATGACCTATCCAAATCATTTCTCAAAAAACGACTAAACAAAAATATAATAAAATAGACTGGGAAACATTCAAATTCTTACAATATACATCGGATTTCATCAAAATTGATGGTTTCAAAAAATACCCGACCGTTCACCTGTAAATTGAGGGAAAATTCAGGGAAATTGATATAAATATATATAAATTGAATGTGTTTTAAATTACAATTATTTGGAAAAAATGGATACAATAAAATTAATTTGTTTGGAAATTTCTCTGAAAAACATTTGGAAAATGGTAATCATGTATTGGTATGAATAATTTTCTACCACATAATTATTAATAAAAACATTATATTCTAGTGATCTGTGCTTTATGCTCTCAATCAAATCAAACTTGTTAAAGTTAAATTTGCATTCTTTGCAGACATGCAATATGCAATTTTCTTTTCCATTTGGGATTTTCATCCAGCTTTCGATAATGCTGAGGAAATAAGGAAAGATGTGGTTATCGCGCATGGAAACAGTCCAATTTACAGCAAAGGGCAATTTTATTTGCATGCATTGATCGTCTAAATCCCTTCTTTGAAGGCAGAGCTGACTTGGAATAATTCCCCGTTTTCCTTTCCTACTTTTGCAGTTAATCTATGATGCTGATTGTGTGATCTCGAGTTTTTGCTGCTACAATGCAGCAACGCAATTTCCTGCTCTAATTTCAGGATCTTTTTGAAAGTAGACTTATAATCTAATACTGTAATTGCACGGGTTGCAGTGAGATTGTTACACTTTTTGCGCTGTGTGATATCATTGGGGTTTTTTTGCATCCTGTATTTACTTCTATGGGTTGTGTAGGTGTCACTGATGTAATTCCATTTGTTGGTAAATATATATAAGCGAGCTTAATTGCAGTGAATTTTCATTAAAAGTTCATGCCCATGGCCACTTACAGCACCATTAAAGCGATTACACAATCACACGGTTGACATTTCACAGTTAAAAAACATTTTAAATGTAAACTTCAATTTCCTAACTGGACTAATTATCTGTAATGAATTTAACCCATAGTTTAACC
>JAVBJR010000776.1:0-2764 GCA_031546965.1 Dysgonomonas sp. | reverse complement strand
ATCCTGGTTACGATGCGAAGAAAATACACCAAGACATTGCATTACTTCGTATTGACAAACCAATCGTGACGTTTACTAAATCAGTTCGTCCAATCTGCTTGCCCAGCCCAACTTTGAGGAACGAAGACTTGACCGGCTTCTCGCCATATATAGCGGGATGGGGCACAATTTCAACAGGTGAACTATAATTCTATTTGATCAGCCATTATGCATTGACATTAGTTTCCAGTTTCATACATTCAGGGCTCGTAGCATGAGCCAAGAAAAATATAGGTTAAATTATAGGTTTTCAAATTCTAATAAACGGTTTGTATAGTTTTTTTGTCAAAATATAGAGCAAAATAAAGGTTTCTTTAAATGCTATAACATGACCTAGCTTTTGGGAATTATTAATTATATAATTGTATTAAGTACCCAAGAACATATAACAAATTCAGTAGTTTTAATGCAATTGTATACAGGGTGGATAAAAATTATATCTTTCATTAATGGCTATTTACGCATGACATGTATAACAAAAGTAATAATGCGGAGAAATAGGAAGTCATATGTGCCCTTTCAAATATGGTGTTAAAATTAACAAACCTTAACCCTTGGATCAAGGTCATCCGTGTTCCAACTTTTCAACCGTTCAAGATAGGGCACACTTTCGAATTAGCCGCTTGAAGAGCGCATCCGATTTAGTTAATAAAAATTAGTTTTGGAAAGATTGATGCATTCATAAACCGTAGTGGGATTTTTGAAATATATATGGTACTGCTCTAAGATGAATACTGTGCGCTACAGTGAAGTGACATCACATTTACTGAGGGTTGGCACATAGGGCAGGTTGCAACTACAACATGCAAGTTCATTTTCATACAGACCAAGCAGTACACTTCATACAACCCTTAGTAACCGAGGAGTCACTTCACTGTAGCGCACAGCATTCATCATTTCGAAAAATTCTCCACGGTTTATAAATGCACCTAACTTCCTGAAAATATTTGTTATCAATTAAATCTGATACGCTATTCAAGCGCCTAATTCGAAATTGTGCTCTATCTCGCACGAATGAAAAGTTGGAACATAGATGACCTTGAAACAATGGCCAAGATTTAAATTCTGGCACCATTTGAAAGGGCATATATGACTTTCTATTTGTACGCATTATTACTTTTTTGATACATGTCATGAGTAAAAAGCTATTAACGAAAGATGTAGACATTTTATCCACCCTGTATTTCAGTGAACAAATTGATCTAGATTTCACATAAGCCACCATTGGCTGAAAAGTTTTTCGAAATGACATCATTATGAAAGAAAACTGGTTTTCTGCCAATTACACTCCAGCTTTTGCCTCACTTTGACCTCCATTTTCCTCACTTTGGCCGCCAGGTTAGAGGCCATGAAATTGGCCAATTTCAAAATCCTACGACTTTTCCAGGAAAGTAGGTTCACCATAATATTGTACAGCAAAGCACTGAAAAAGGGTTGGAAAAACTGTCTGAATAAGAGTTTTATTTTTAAAGTTTCAACTTCCACTAGTATAACGTACTCATTACTTTTGCGCGAAAAGGATTTGAGTGAAAAGGATTTGCGTAAAAAGTATTACAGTTTAACGACAAAGGGATAGATAGCACTGACTACATTTGGTACGACTCAATTTGGTGCTGTAAAGCTGGTGACTGGAAAGGAAATACGAGTTACAGTTTGGAGAAGTGAAGTTAGAGAGTGAGAAAGTTTGAAAAGCATGTGAATGTATTGCTGGGAAAGCTTTGTAGGTTTATTCCAGGGGTCGCTTTTGTAATTGCTGCCAATGTGACTGGAGTTTTGGGGCAAATGATTCGTTTGCAGTGGAGTTGCAAGGGAGCTTTTTGGTGCCGTTGGGTGGTCATGCTGAACGTATAACATCCCTGGCAAAAGGGTGATAACTTCAAGTGGCACCAAAGTGCACACAAGAGCTGACATTATTTATTGTTGTTATTGCCTCCCCGACCGAGTTCCTATTTGATTTCTCCTCATTCCACTCCACCTACATACATATATATGTATCTTTATCACATGGGAAATCAAATGTTTCGCCAATCATTTCAAATTCTGTCCCTTATACCACCCCATCAAATCGTGTCGTTCACGCAAATCCGGATCCTCGAAAATAAACTAGTCAAATTACTAGATATGTGTACAATACAATACAATACAATACAATACAATACAATACAATACAATACAATACAATACAATACAATACAATACAATACAATACAATACAAAGCAAAATATGCAGTGAAGAGAAATAAATTTCACAACTCATAGTTGAGGTCTTTTTGTTTAATATTATTTGTTCAATGATTATTTAATCAATGAAAAATATTGTTTTATACAGGCACTACAACTTTTTTAAGAAATTTTTAAATATGGGCCAAACTCATCCAGCCTGGGTCAAAGCCACCCCGTTTTACGGTAGCAGTGTGAAAATGTTTTTGTTCAGTTTTCTATGTGCAAATACAACATCTTTCAATACCCCAGAGGGGGAGAAATAATGTAATATTAATAATTTAATAATAAACATTACGTACAGTCTTCACTTCATTGAATCAACTAATAATTTAATCCAACATCACGTAATGTACAATGCAATATTGTAAGGGTGTTTTACTACCTCCACATATAACTTGGTACTCGCAAGTACCACTAACTGAATAATGAAGCCTACACCGTTGTCTTGCGCCACTCTGCTCTTTAATACGCTATCGGCTCCGTACTATCATCGTTGCCAATT
>JAVBJR010000278.1:0-4221 GCA_031546965.1 Dysgonomonas sp. | reverse complement strand
TTTGATTAAACAGCGGGAAACAGATGACAAAGAGCGATTGATCTCAGAAGTGGAAATTCGTCCACCGATATGGGACAAATTCCTGCAGGAGCACCGTGATAAATACTTGGTGGATAGCCTGTGGTCCCAGATTGGGAACATCTTCAAGCTCTCTGGTTTGAAAATTATTTTCTGTTGTTCAATGTGTAACAGATGTTTTCATCGTTACTACTAAGGTTCGTGCAGCATGCCGTATTACGTTACTCCTCTGCACCCAAATTCCTTAGGGTTTGGGTGGCCGCGAGTTACCGATATGGGCACCACAACTATAATTGCGGGTTTAAGTCCCATTGGCCACGACATGGCCAGTGGGCTTATGTAATGCAAATATTATTTTGTATATAGACCCCGGAGGCAAAGGCCTCGGGGCAGTTGTTGGCAGTCAGCAATGATGATGGTACGTGAGCTTATGCGTATCCATTAAAAGTATAGTGGCGCAAGACATCAAGACATCACGATACGAGTCGGTATCAGTATTATTACTATATGTGGCGGTGGTAAAAAGCCGTTACAAACGAATGCATGCATTTCAGTAGTTACTAGTTTCACAATTTATGTACTTAGTCACCGAAGCAAAAAAAATGGAAAAACCTAAGAGACAACACCTGTTCCACCTTATACGCGGAGGAAATGCGGAAAAAATGTAGCGGGGAGCTGACCGAAGAGGACATCCAACGCGTCAAATGAGTTTTCTTCGCTAGGATGATGTCCTCAAATATGTTGTTGGCCATTGAACGTAAGTTTTTTGTGATGTCTCAGAATAATATAATACTAGTGTTCTCTATCTATACATCTCGCCTCACTAAGGAAATTGCATCCACAATTGCTCCCGTGTGGTTGAGACTGTGCCGATAGCTTTGTGAGGGGAATTGTCAATCTGTACACATGGTCTCAACCAATCATGAGCAATTCTGAAATTTAATTCCGTTGCTGAGACAGACTTTTAAATGACATTTGTTAACGCCAACATTAATTTGCTACAGGTCATCAGGGAATGTCATTTCTTCGCTGTTCCGAACAATCAAAGATGATAGGACAGCAAGCGAAGTATAAAACATTAATATTTAATTTTTAGAATTACTATGCATATTGGTAAAATTGCTTTGATTATCAGTTGTTTGCCGTAATGGAGTGTAGGCTGCCCGATGGAGGAGTCAGCGAGGAACTAACCGTATCGTTGGAAGAGCTTGATTATCCTGCCACAACACCATCCAGTGAGAGTGTGGATTTGGAGATACCTGAACCAATTTTAGTTGCACGAACTACGCCACAAATTATCCGACCAAGTACATCGAGAGACACTTATCAAGATTCAACAATATCCACATCAAGGGTGTCGACACCAACTGGCATACTGCACACACCCGTAGACTCACTTCCGAAACGGAATTGGCGACAAGATGTGCACAAAAGGCAAGAGAGTTTCTTCGTCACCACTGACAGACATTTCACCTGTGCAAGGAGCCATTTTAGAAAAACTGCAGACAGTTTACCAGTAAGGATGCTGCTAATGTTTGAAAAGTTGCGTGCCCACCAGACCCAGCGTCCCAAGCTTTGCTGGAGAAGGCTAACGTGATGGCCATGGAAAGTTCCGGCGAGTCGTCGCCTGAACTTTCCACCATCAGAAAATCAATTAGAATTTTTGTAACAGTATTCATACGGCATCACATTTATTTCAGCAGGCATTTTTTAAAGCCATTTTTTAAAGGCATTTCAATTTAGTTCGCTTAATGTTCACGTCATTCATGTTTTTGTTTTGCAGCACGTGACGCTTCAGCAGCCCTGTTGTGCACCTGTTGTATATGAAATTTGCATAACAAAGAGCGCCTATCTTGAAAGTTTTTGCCTGGCAGTTGATGTCAAAATTGGAAGGAGCAGCGGGCGAGATATGCGGCGCAGTGGGCCAACCTCGAGGAGAAGGCCATCTACTCTCCAGGGTACGGCATCAAAATGGTGCATCCTCCGGCCCCTCCCCTGTCTGGCGCGACCTGCCTGTTGCCATACAACCACCCGACCTGGGTCCGTGACGCCGACTGCCAAACGCCGTCGGGTAAGAAATGGATGGAGGAGGTCGGAGGCACCGACCTCCCAAAGAGCAAGTTGCCTGCAGCGGTCTTCGCCGAGTTTCCCAGTTGGGATTCGTGTCCTGCGGTAAAGCTCCCCAACAACGTGGAGATTGGGCTTCGAGAGTTGGCCCATGGTGTAGAGGCGGCCCTCGGTGAAGTGGGCTACACGGCGCCACCTGCCGAAGGTTCCAGCTTGATGGATGATCTCCAGGACTGTCTGTGGCGACGCCTGCTGCTACCCCGCGTCCAGTTTAACTGCAGCAGCGATGTCGAGGAGTGGGAAGTGGTGGACCCCACCACCTCTGGGCAACTGCTGACTGAGGAAGATGGGACCGACGCAGAAGTTCGCGTGGGTGGCGACAACGGCTGCCCGGACACCCTGGTGGAGCCGGATGTGGAGCCAGCTGAAGACTGGGCCACACACTTCTTGTGAGTGATGCCTCCTGAACTCCTCAATGAGGAGTTTTAAGTCCCGCACAGGCTGTATACCTGTGTGAATTGATATGTTTCGCCACGTGGCTTTTGTTCTTATGATATATAATTATGTATTTTTGTTTCCTCTTTATTAGAGTTGATGACACAAGTGGTGTCATGCTCAGACCCTCTGGATGAGGCTGGTGCTCGCATGGAGGACGCGAAAGTCGCGGTGCTGTCGTTGGACGGGTTTCCATGGAGACCACCTCTTCCATTGGGTCGGGTATGGTGGAACTTGTGGGTTCGATTTGGTGATGGTTGCCGTTAATAGCATTCATTATGTTTTATTATTCGATTCGTTGCGTACGAATTTGTGGGTCACCACAAGTCGCTGGGACCCAGTTGCTTGATACATGGTGCTGTGACACCACTTACATTCGCGACGTGCAATGTTGTTTGTTGGGTGGGTGACAGGTGAGTGGTTTCTTACCTCAGGGGCCCTTGTCAATGGGACTGAGTGTTGGACACTTGGTGGGCCCCCTGGGGTTCGAAAGCCCTCACCTGCCAACACCTGTTTTGGTATCATTCATTATTCGTTCTGTACGCTTTCGTTCCTTTTAAGGGGGGGGGAGATGTAACGGCCTAAAAACCGTTATGTCGCCCACGCCCACCCCCGCACCCACATTCCTCAGATGTGGGTGGCCACCACTTGTCAAGTGGTGAGTGGCCAAGGGTTGGGACCAATGAGTGAAGGGTCCTGCCCGGATATTTAGGCCCTTACGCAAAGGGCCCCGCTCTATTCTATGCATTGTTCTTACTATTCGAAGTGAGTATTATAGGCAGCTTTGCCTTATGTTATACGCGTCGCCGAGGTGTGAGTTTTGTATGGTGGACATGGCAAGTGGCCACGTCCATAGTGTGAGTTGGAGGGTGGAGAAGGCCGTGTTTGGCGTTACATATTAAACAAGTTACGTTAAACCATGTCTCCAGTTATTCTCCAGAAGTTAGAAATACATCAGAAAAACCCTACAAGAACATCTTCTATGGCTGGAAGAATATATCTCCAGATGGTTGCGGCGCCCTACACCTGGCTATTCATAAAAATAATCTTATATTTCAGCTTTCCATTTCTCCTTGGTTTTCATACTTCAGTAACGACCTGAGCATGTAGCGAAGGGGAAATGGGGTGATGCATACTCTCCCCTATCATCCACTCTTGGTTTGCCCTAATAGTACAAACATTAAATCAGAACCGTGGTTGGTTACAAGGGCGGGCACATTGAATAGGACCTACACACATAAATTAATATTCCATGTTGAAACAGCGTGAAATCACCGAGGTCAATGAGGATTGCGCATTTCACGAACACTACAGAGGACCAGGATTCCCACACATGCCAGTGTTTGGGTGCATGAAGACAGGCGATAAACCAACCACGGATTCCATTCTACAACTTTTCTTCCACGAAAGTGGTAGCGGTATTGACAAATAGACACATTTTGTAAGGCGTACGCCTAGTTGGATATCGTCTTCCTACTAATGCTGTTCCACGAAAGAGGAATTGACATTGACAAATTCGCTAACAAGCAGAAATGCAGGACAGCTTTCGTACAATTTAAAGCTACTTTAAATGATGTACAATAGTTGCAAAGGCGAATAATTTAACTCTGCCTAGAATTGCATTGGGATTCCCCATACAAA
>JAVBJR010000012.1:0-2703 GCA_031546965.1 Dysgonomonas sp. | reverse complement strand
GTTCGATGACGAGCAAGGCGCCATCTTAGGCGGGGCATACCTGGTTTTGCTTGCAAATAAATCGAAACCTACATGTTTTCTTATGAACGATTGTATCCTCTTTCGTTTGAACCTATTTTCAAGACGATTGGTTCAACAGATAAGTTTATACGAATTTATAAACGATTTTTGTTTTCAGCGGAAAATCGGTTAAAAATTCGTAACTTCAGAACCGTTGCTCCAATCGTCTCGAAACAAATTTTTAACGAAAGAAAACGTAATTTTACCTTTGGAAAACTGTGTTTTAGAAGGCTTATGGCACAAATGTCCCTGTCACAACGTTGCGAATGCGAAAATCCAAGGGAAAATCGCCATCTCTTCAATGTAATCCCACCAATAAAACAAGTTGCACATTACGGCTACCAGGGGGCGAAATCAACGCGATTGTCCATACAACCAATGCTTAATTGCCCCTCCCAAGATGGCGCCTTGCGAGTCACGTTCGAATCGTCTCGTTGCGCCTCTAGTACTATTAATATAGCTCTATGGTTGAGACCATGTGTGCAGATTGACTATTTATTTCCCTCATAAAGCTGCAGGCATTGTCTCAACCACTCGGGAGCAATTGTGGAATTTAATTTCCTTGGAGAGGGGAGATGCATAGATACAACACTACTATAGTAATCTGAGACCTCACAACAAACTTACTTTCGATGACCAACGACATCCTTGAGGAACATCATCCTCGCGAAGAAAACCCATTTGACGCGTTGTATATCCTCTTCGGTGAGCTCCCCACCACTTTTCTTGCGCTTTTCCTCTGCGTATATGGTGGAAAAGGTATCCCTGAGGTTTTTCCACTTATTTTTTACTTCGGTGACTAGGTACATAAATTGTAAAATAAGTAAGTACTGAAGTGCACACATTCATTGAACGGCAGAAAATGATTCTCAAACCAGACAGCTGGAATATGTTTCCAATCTGAGACCACAGGCTGTCAGCAAGGTATTTATCGCGGTGCTCCCGTAGGAATTTGTCCCAAATGGGTGGGCGAATTTCCACTTCAGAGATTAATCTTTCTTTGCCGTCGATTACCCGCTGTTTCGCAGCTGCCTTCGCGGCTTTTGCTCTTGCAATTATGTCTTTTTTCGTTGACATCTGTAACATGTTTTATTTCATGAGATCACATGCAATTTAGTACTAATTATTTTTCCAAACAGGGCGCTTCTGGTGGAATCCGATTGCATTTGGAAGCATGGCTTAATGCTCATGTTCAAATCCATATTATTGAATCTGAACATTATACAAATATAACATAAATTGTATTTGATGCACTGAGTAATAACACTGATTAATTGAAAGCCTAAGTTTAGTACAGAATTCTAGTCCAATCGTTTGTTATGACATTTTAAATGTACGAGAATTTTCAGTATATTTCCGGAATCCAGCCGGTAATAATTTTTGAACTGCCACAATCACATTTAAAGTCTTCAGAGACATACTGGCTGTCAATCATTATTTTGTTTATGAAGATATACTTTACTTCTTTTGCAGGAAATAAATTACTTTTGGATCATTTATGAATTACCAAATTCCCATGCACAATTAAACATAATATGTACTGATAAACAAAGTCAGGGTCGAAAGTCAACAAAACTTTGAAGGCTGTTCAAGTTGTGATTAAATAACACTGCATGAAGGTGCTGAACACACACATAATTTATAAAAAAAACAAAGAACGTTGGTTTAATAAATCGGTCACCAAATTTGGGTTGTCATTTTATTTCCCAGCAAACTAGCAAACCAAATTTGTTTAAATATATATATGTCCAAACAGTCTGTTCATCCAAAATAGCACCAAAAACGCCGATTGCACGCTAACCAAGTGTTTAATTGAAAATATACCGTGAGCGCAAATTCACTCCTTGGTGCAATCAAAATCAGCAGAATCGTATTCCTGAAACAAACACACAAAATCATACAATATAGCCATGTATTATAACAAATATAAAAGAAACTAAATGTGTACAAAACTGCTTACCAGCAACCACATGGAGTCAGTACGAAAAACGGCGACTGCAGGCCCCTGGTTGGTAATTGCAAAACCAGCAGTCGACTGGCTACGCGAATTCACCAATCGTAGGCTCGGAAATAAGTCACGTGACTCACCCCAAAGCGAATTCCGTTTGCGAGCGATGGTCGAAAGCTAGGACCATCGGTCGCGCGCGAAAGCGAAAAAACCCAATTTTCGCAGTTGCCTTTTTCGCTTCGCTCGCATGTAAACACGCAAGCGGCGATGTGCAACGCGAGCGAAACCGATCCGAGGCGGACGAATTTTTCCATTTTTTTGCCCATGTGAACGCACCTTCACGCCGAGTTTCTCGTCGGTGGGCAAACCTTTGTCCAAATTAACGTCGAAGAACTGCGAGTGGACCTGGGGTCCTGACCAAGACCTCGCAGTGGAAGGACTAAAAAACTTCTGTTGGGTTGCACTGGGGTAGCACTCCCAGATCTTAACCGTGAGTTCATCATACAAACTGATGCGTCCGGTGTAGGTCTGGGTGCTGTGCTGCTGCAGGAAGTGGATGGCCTTGAGCGTCCGATTGCTTTTGCAAGTCGGGGACTGACGCCAGCCGAGGCCAACTACTCGGTGCCCCAACAAGAATGCCTGGCTGTGGTCTGGGCTATAAAGAAGTTTGGACAGTATATTGAATATACTCACTT
>JAVBJR010001292.1:0-4029 GCA_031546965.1 Dysgonomonas sp. | reverse complement strand
GTAAAGTGATAAAGGTTGACGAAAAAAGAGTAAGAGAAGCCAATCTTCAAATAAGCAATTCTTTGGGTAAATAAGAGGTTTTAGACCTTTTTGTATTTCAGAATAAAAGAGTAAGTCTTGGATCATTTAGAATGGTTCGAGACTTACTTTTTTTTAATCATAATAGATTTTATAAATATATTATCGAAACAAATTTAAGCAGTTATTGATAATTAGCGACCCAATCGTTAAACAGTTTTGCCCTATTTTCGTTTTATAAAATAGATACAACGGATATGTAGAAGCGTCTTACATTCCAAAAAAATCTGTGGGAATATAAATATTTACCAAAACGAATCTTATTATGGCAAAGAGCAAAAAGAAAAATTTTGTGTTAGACACAAACGTTATATTACACGATTTCAGATGTTTGGATAATTTTGAAGAAAACGATATTTACATTCCTATCATCGTGTTGGAAGAATTGGACAAATTTAAAAAAGGCAACGATCAGATCAACTACAATGCCCGCGAATTTCTCCGTCAATTGGATAGCATAACCGACGACAGCCTCTTTACCAAAGGTGCAAAACTGGGAGCAGGAATGGGCAAACTTTACATCGATACCAGCATCAAATCGCAAGCTCGTATCCATGAAATATTTCCCGAAAAAATACCCGATCACCGCATACTCTCGGTCGTACTCGATATATCGGAACGAGACTCCAATACCAAAACAATATTGGTAACTAAAGACATAAACTTGAGGATGAAAGCCCGGTCGATAGGCTTATTTGCCGAAGATTATATAAACGACAAGGTTGCCGATGCCTTTTTGTTTGAAGAAGAGGCGAAGACCTTTTCGGGAATCAGTTCTACGACGATAGATCGTTTATACGAATCGCCCGATGGAGTTGGGCTCGATGAATTTGATTTTGAATCGCCCGTCAATCCCAACGAATGTTTTGTACTGAAGAATGGCAAAAAGAGTGCCTTAGCTCGTTATAACCCATTTACCCGAAAGGTGACAAAGGTAGACAAGCAAGTATGCTTTGGTATACAACCCCGTAATGCAGAGCAGGCTTTTGCCTTCGAAATACTGAACGACCCGGATATAAAGCTGGTTGCCCTCACCGGAAAGGCGGGTACAGGTAAAACCCTTATGGCGTTGGCATCGGCACTCAAACAAAACGAAAATTACAATCAGATACTCTTGGCACGCCCCATTGTAGCATTGAGTAACAAAGACTTAGGGTTTCTTCCCGGAGACGAAAAACAAAAGATTGCACCCTATATGCAACCCTTGTTTGATAACCTGACGGTGATAAAAAGCAACCTCTCTTTTAATGGTGCCGAAGCCCGAAAGATTGATGAACTGCAAACCAGCAAAAAGCTCG
The DNA here is from genome assembly GCA_031546965.1 of Dysgonomonas sp. Taxonomy (GTDB): domain Bacteria; phylum Bacteroidota; class Bacteroidia; order Bacteroidales; family Dysgonomonadaceae; genus Dysgonomonas_A. The sequence continues at coordinate 2,653 of JAVBJR010001292.1, read as the reverse complement.
AAGTAGAAGCCTTGGCATACATCAGAGGTAGAAGCCTGTCTCAAACCTATTGTATTATAGATGAGGCTCAAAACCTTACTCCTCACGAAATAAAAACAATAATTACCCGTGCCGGCGAGGGCACAAAAATGGTATTTACGGGCGATTTGCAGCAAATAGATTCGCCCTATCTCGACAGCCAGTCCAACGGATTGTCGTATATGATAGACAAGATGAAGTCGCAAGAGTTGTTTGCACACGTCAACCTCGTAAAAGGCGAGCGAAGCCGTTTGGCAGAACTGGCAAGCCAGTTGTTGTAGTATACTTGATTAAAATTTCATTAAAAAAAGTAGGGGCTGGACTCTGCTCTGCGGATATGTTTGTGGGCAGGGCAGAGCCTAGCCCCTACAGCGTGCTGTCGATCTACATACATAATGACACATCCCTGCCCCGTAGAGACGCAATGCTTTGCGTCTCCTTTTTAAAAGAAGACGCAAAGCATTGCGTCTCTACAAGCTCTCCCTATGGATATCTATGCAATAAGTAAAAAAAATCTAATTTTAATCTAATTTTTTTTAGTCTTAAATCTTAAAAGGTTTATTTTGTGAATATTATATGAAATTATTCTATATTTTTGCTTTTCAACTAACAATATAAACACAATGAAAACCATATTATTTATTACTATTGCCTCTATGGCTCTACTATTTACCTCTTGCGGAAAAGACGAAATGGGAATTGGTGAATCTTCCGGTGGTGGCATGTTGGATGAACATTCTTTCCAAAAGGAACGAACAAATACCTCTACTGATGATATTGTTGCTGCTCAGGATACTATTAGCTATCCTGATAAATAGACTCTAAAGTTATACCCATTTTAGTTACACACATTAAACTTTCACGAATGAAGCTACTATTTAAATTTTTGTTTTTTCTGTTGGCAGGTGTATTTTTGTTTTCTTGTCAAAAAGACTCCTCACAACAAAACCTATTAAAACAAGCTCAGAGTAACTTCGCTATTGATAAATATGATCTTGCTCTTCATTTGCTAGATTCTATCCAAAACCCAAAGAAAATGGATAATGACAGCTATATGAAATTATTCTATATTTTTGCTTTTCAACTAACAATACAAACACAATGAAAACCATATTATTTATTGCTATGAGCATTATAGCTCTGTTATTTACCTCCTGCGAAAAAGACGAAATGAGAGATGGCGAAATATCTGGCGGAGGAAAAGATTCTACTTTCGGGGTTCTTAGCTCAGAAAACATCCCCCTTAATGAAAATAACATTATTGTGGGTTCTGATATACAGGAATAATCTGTTCGATCTGCGACAATTTTACACTAACACCAACAAGTTTTAATCTATGAAATTAACCAACTTATCAAAAAAATTGCTCTTTTTCTTAATCGGCATATCCTTATTTTCATGTAAAGAAGATGAGTCAGTACCCCTATTACAGAAAGCGCAAAGCCGTTTGGCTGAAAATAAACCTGATGTTGCTTTCAATATAATATCTTCTATCCAAAATCCACAAAGTTTGGATGAAAGCAATTATATGAAATATATTGTAATCTATGTAGGAGCAAAATACGAAACAGGACAAGATATTAAGGGTGACTCATCGATTATTGAAGCTCAACAATACTTTAATAAAAAAGGAAAATCAGAAGAATCGGCTCTTGCCAATTATTATACTGCGCAATTATATGATGTTAATGCTAATTTCCCAAAAGCATTAGAATCTTATATGTATGCGGTGTCCAATGCCGAAAAATCAAAGAATAACCTGTTAGTTGGCAAAAGTTTAAATAACATTGGATATATTTATTTTCAACAAGAGCTTTTTGGTACCGCCATAAGCAATTACCAAAGTGCCTTATCTTACTATAATAAAGCAGAGAATGCAGATCGACGAAAACTAAAGACGCTTACAAATATCGGATGGGCTTATAAATCAGATAATAGATACGATAGTGTGTATGTTTATTTTAATAAAGCTTTGGAAGGCTCCATTAAATCGGGGGATGAACTATACAAGAGCCATTCATTACAGAATCTAGGCGTAGCTTACTATGAGATGGGAGAATACGATAAAGCCATTGATTATCTAAAGTCTGCATTGGCGATGAGTATTACCAAGGAAACAGAGATAAGACAAATTCACCTATCGCTATTAAAAGCCACTACTAGATCGGGAGATCTCAAATCTGCCAAGCAATATGCAGATTCCGTAATAATAGACCTACCCCAAGTAACAAATGAGTTTACTACCCAAGCTATGTATGGCGCTCTTGCCGATTATTATAGGCAAACAAAAGATTTCGAAAAAGCATTAGATTACAAATACTTAGAAGCAAGCACTAATAAACAGATTGATAGCGAAATAAATGTTCCGGCAATATTAGAAGTCGACAAGAAATTCCATCTAGACCAACAATCTAGCGATTTCTTTGCATTCAAATCAGATGCTATTCTGTTCGGTATAATAGGGGTAATAATTTTTATTAGCATAATAGTATTGGGCTTTTTTATGTACAGAACACATAAAAAAGACGAAGAAGAATTTAACCGCGAGATTGCCAAATATAACCGTATGAGACAGATTTTACGGGATGATGACAATGAACATTATGCCGCTCTCGAAGCCGAAATAAAAGCAATG
>JAVBJR010000979.1:0-6650 GCA_031546965.1 Dysgonomonas sp. | reverse complement strand
ATAATACTGCTATTTCAGGGTGGTTCTGAAGATTGGACTGTAACATCAGTACCGGTGTCCAACGATTGGCCGTATACGTATCGCGCAGCAATAGCTGCCAATAAATATTTAGATTATGCAACTAAACCAGTGCACGAGTTTGTATTAATTGCTAAGGTAAAGTTAATAATTCTAACCAAAATTTGAACCATTATTAAAAATAATACATGATTGTTACAATGTGGTCATTAATATTTCATAAAATAGAATGACCTTATCAAATTTTTATTTCCTCAATTCAAAATAGTTATCTCATATTGTATTCCAACAATTTCATTTTAAATATTACTTGCATTTTTAAGAATGCAGATGGAAATCTGGTCCAGGTATCAACGACAAACGTTTCTCTAAAGCTGGCGGATTACGACAACTTGGCTCCAAAATTTAACTCCAGCTATTATTCTACCACAGTGAGCAGTACTATGGTAACATCTTTATTATGTAATTCTTAACTCTTTATAAGTATAGGTTTAATATCAATATAACAATATCTCTGTCAGATATCAACCATCGGTACACATGAACTTGCAGCAACACCTGAAATTTACGCCTATGATCAAGATACAGGAATCAACCAGCCATTAGTCTACTCCATAAATACTGATTGTGGCAAGTCTTTTATAAATTTGTAAAATATATGTAGTTACTCATACTGATTATTATGTATGGGAATATTTAGGTGCATCTGTGTACTGTGACATAGTGAAAAACTACTTTACGATAGACGCAAACACCGGTAGCTTATACTTTGCCAGCAGTGGTTCATGGCCTTATGATGTTACTTCAATTTCATTCTTAATTTCGGTAATGGCAGATAACTTTATGAATGTTTATGAAAAAGCTGTAACATAATTCTAAAATTTATAATATTTTTTTTTCTCATACAGGCCACCCAAACCGATAACCAAGATAAAACAGCGAATGCAGATGTAATAGCAGTCTTCCAAATCCCTGCATAAATAGTAGTTAAAACATGTGAAGACCGTTTGAAACTGTTTGGGAAAAGTCATCAATAAAATAATGCACAGAAAAATTTAAATTAATCTGTAGGACAATGTTTATTACAAGAGTGGATGCATGGTGTTTATGGCTGTAATGGAATGTATTGTTGTTCACATTGTAAAATTTGCAGGCTTAGTTATTAAATCTCAATAAATGAACAGAATATTGTAATTAGTATACTAGCAACTTTCCACAAGTGCAATAAAAAACACAAGTTATGAAAGATAACATTGTATGGACATTGTCATCATTTCATGATTTCATTTAGTTACTAGTATTCATCTTACATGGGTCATACAAAATTGTGATTACAATTATGATTACCATTTACCCTGAGTTTCCTAAGGTTTTCCAGAATGCTTGGCCAAAATTTCCACAGCATATTCTATACACAGGTTAAATTTTGCCAAAAATATCATTGCATGCTAGCTCAAAGCACAGTATGTATGGAAAATACTTGTTTCATAAAAAAAGTCAATGGAAACTAGCTTACTGCAACAGCTTTTCTAAATAATTTTGAGTTTAAACACATTCAAGTTGCATATAATATAATCAGTATATAAGTTTCCCTGTATTTTCCAAGTTTTGGCAAAACTTTGGCAGCCAAATTCCCTGAGTATTCTAGATTTCTCTGAGTGTTATGTGAACCATATGTCTGAACCATGTCTAAGCATATCAGGTATTATTTAATCTCACAATACTCTTAGATTAGCAGTTCGAAATTTCCCCAGCAACTGTACAACTTTTTGTAAGTACATGTTATTGAAAATTTGATTGCGTGGTTTCTCAAATATTTAACACTTGAATACAACATTATCTCCTTGAACTAGTACGGGAGAATTATCTTCCCTGTTGCTATACATCCAATTCCTTTGTAAAAGACAGAATTCATTGGCTAATGGATGCTCCTAACTTTTGATAAAAATTAGAATCTTGTTTGATCACACCGATAAGAAAACATATATATTCCCTCCAACAATTGTATGTTGGTTGTAAAATTGAGTGTACTGTTGTACAGAACACCTAACATTTAAGAATGATTTCATTCTGGAAGCTGTTGCTTTGGCAAGTTGTTATTTCAACTTTTGCGCTACAAGGTAAGATACAAAAAGTTTTCTATAATTATTATTAAAATCCTCATAGTTGCTTGAAAAGGTTTTAAATATATAATGTATTTAATGTAGTACACTTGATATTTAAACTTTTTCAGTTAACGCACACTGTGCCTATGAATCAATATCAGAAAATGCATTCATTTCGGGAACAGATATTTTTTGTTTCAGTGTTCCTGAGGCATCTGGTGTAGGCAAGTGTAAAAACTCACCTAAACTTTAGAACATACATATAGTCCGTTGCAGCTAACTATTCCCATTTTCACCCGATTGCCCTGAAGGGTGCCCATTGTGTCCATAAGTGGATAATTGTAGGCAATTAAGTGACTTGGGTCTGTCTAAGAAAACTGGAAGAGTCTATGTTAAAAGCAGGGTCCACTGTCACATGCTACAAAAATACAGTGCATTTTCTGCTTTATGTGGACCCTGCTTTTAACATGGACTCTTCCAATAAAAACCAGTTTTCTGAGCAACACCCAAATCACTTAATTGCCTACAATTATCCACTTATGAACACAATGGGCACCCCTCAGGGCAAAGGGGTGAAAATGGGAATAGTTAGCTGCAACGGACTATATACATACCCTATTACAAATATATGGATCATTTGTGAATATTGTTAGGAACAATTACATGTGCATTTAAGGCACTAACGGCCGTCTCGGCTACTTTGAACTCATCTGGAACACTGGCTCCATTCAATGACTTTCAAGTACATGACAATGGTGATGGCACCCTAAATATCAACTTATATTCGAAGACATCATACAGCAGTTATGTTGACAAGGTATAACACCATAACTAACTTATAATCTTCACAGGTTAATAAAATAACAAAAATGAATGTGATATAAACAGCTGTTTTAATTTTCAGCAAACAACAATAGAAGATCAAACAATTGCAGATGTTTTTACTTGTTTTGCTGCAGATGGGGTATGTTAAAAAACAATAAGGGACTGTATACTAGCATATGTAATATTGGCCCCACTCTGTATTCGTATACAATGACATTGAACTTGCAGATGATTATGCCAGCAAATATCTATGTTAACCTAGTAGCAGAAAATACTCAGCATCCAACTTTCACTTCTGGAACATACAATTTTGTTGGTGTCCCTCAGGTAAGAACATTAAGTCATTCAGTAATACATATGTTTAATATGCATCTAGTATGTTGTAACAATAGTTTCATTATTATGACAAATTATCAGACTTTGACTCCAGGGGTAGATATAACAAACCAAGAATATGGCAACCCAATAACAGCCACAGACACAGACAACAATTTTGGTGCAGGCAATTATGATGGTGCAATAACAGAGTTTGAAATCGAGGTAAAGTAAAAGTATTTCTTGTTTTGCTAATATCCTTCTTCAATCACACTGCATCAGTTGTTCGGCAAATATACATTGCAGGGTGGTTCTGATGATTGGAGTGTAACCGCTGTTGCAGAATCTACAGTGTGGCCCTATAAGTATCATGCAGCAATATCAGCCAAAAGACCTTTAACTCTAACGCAGTACCAGTTTGTAATAATTGCCAAGGTAACAAAAACCCAATACAAAATCTGACCAATAGTGTGATAATTCCCTAGTATAAATTAATATTGTACAGGATAATATTTTCAAATTAGATTAATTTAGGGCAACCTGCTTCAGGATTTCCTAACATTAACTTCTATAAGTTTTATTATGATCAGTTTATAGTTGATCAATCTTATTTTCTAAAACAAGTGCTAATGACATGTCAAACCCTGTATGACTGGATCAAACTGATGTTTATTTCATTTTTAAAGAATGCAGATGGTAATGAGAACCAGCACTCAACAGCAACTGTGGTCATATCGCTGACCGCATAAGACGCACTACCCAACATGCATCTGAATTGAAGAAAAGAAGCAGTACTGGAAAGCATCATCAATAAAACCCTCGTAATAATTACAAATTACAATGCAATAATTATTAAACATCACAATGACAACTTTTTAATTACTAGTCTCCATTTTCATCAAGCAATCATCAGAAATATTTCTAAAAATCACTTTCACTTGGAATTTGATCCAATGCTAATAAAACACATCTTAGACTATGTTAGGTAACTCATTTATTTACCACTACACTTAAAAGTCTGTGGATCATGGTTTGTACACATTGCAGGTTGTTAGACTTATGACTTGCACCACCACCACACCTGAGTGTGGAAGATAAGTGCTCACTATACTGTAACAGTCCAGACATGTAACTCATATTTGAATTTTATTTAAATGTGAATAACAGGGTTTGGCCTTTCCTCGTAGATTTGAGAAGCATGATCTGGCACAAAGACCACAACACTCCCACTATAGTGCGTCTCAACTCAAGGTTGCAGTAATTCCCTCTTGTTTTCTTGCTTTTTGGGGTAAATGCTTACACCAAAAAAACATTCCACTATACAAAGTTCATGGAATATACTTAATAAAGTTAATTGACAATAATGTTTTCAAAATTCGACCTATATACGTATTATGTGAAATTAATTCTTGGCAATCGTTAATATGTGCAATCTTGAGTTGAGACGCACTATAGGGGTTACCATATCCAAAAACACCAGAAGCCTTTCAGCAAACTTGCTACAAGGGTATGTTTGTTACAAGGGGGGTGGGGTCAAAATATCAGAGTTTCTTATAAACATACACTCTTCAAACAGAGTTAACCAAATCAGAAAAGTACAGTTTGGTAAAATTTCCCTAGAATTGACCCTTTTCAGTAAGCAACTCCTATTGCCAAGATGGAGACTGTAGTGAGGCAAATTATGCAATCTGATTGGTCAAAAACAAGGTTTCTTTGCTAAGGACGCCATTTTTAAAAAGTTTTTCCAGCCAATGACAGAACAATGAAAAGGATGAATTCAATTACACAACATATAAAATTTTATTTAGGTATTTAGCCTTATTTAAATTAGCCAATGATATATTTGAAAAAAAAATCAGTTTGAGTTACATTAATTTTTAATTACATTTTTCATAGGTGTGTAATACAGTATAAAGTATAAATTATAAAACTGGTCACAAATTCACATGTTTCTTTCCTCGGGGGTTTTAAACTTCATACCAAGGTATGCGAATATGTCTTCTTCGCTTTCTACCGGAAGAGATTCACCAAGGACACCTTTAAAATACATCCATACATAAGAAAATGTAAAAGAAATCGTGATATTATTGGAATTACCTGTGCTCCCAACGGGACGAATACAATATTCGTTGAGACTGAAACCTTGATCGAGAGCATGTCCGCGCATAGTTTTGTTGAAAACGTCACTTCCAGTGAAATATAAAATTCCACAGTAATATTGGTCATGAGGAACAAGTCTGTAAATATTACATTTATATTCTGTGACCAAACATTAATGGTATTAATTCCCCATTAATCCCAGCAAACCAATACCTGATATCTATTCTGCGGTAAATAGGTTTGATTTTCTCATCCGTTGTTGGCACAAAACATACTCCCTGTTATCAAGAAATATTTGAAGCAGTTATTGTGGAAGAAATGGAAAATAAATACAAATTGCATTGATTGTAAATTAAAATTTCACCATGAATTTTGTGTCGCCAAGTGACAATACGTCAGACACGAAATCAATTGATTGCAGCTTCTCGGCAACTTTTTTCAACAATACTGGCTGAATTGGAGTAACAAATAAGAACAAATAATCAACTTGAAACACAATATCAAATTACAGGTAATTAATTAAACTAATTAATAGCAGAATATAAAATTACAACTATTAAATTAAAAACATGAAATTTGCAAATTCTACCGAAATAATATTCAGATAAATTGAACATTTAGAAACTACAATTCTCATAATAAAGATACTGTAAGATCAATTTTGTGTTTATCAGAATAATTTTATTGTGTTAATGAGGCCTAATAATACACAGTTATTATATTTGCTTATTCGTGAAATAGTTTTACGATAATCACATTTATCATTACGTCAGTCACAAGTTGTAAAGCATGCCCACAAAAAAACCATCTGCCAGAAAAGAAGTCATTAAATACCAAATATAATCCTTAGTAGTAAAAAAAATCAATTTAATGGGAACCCACTGACACAATTTAACGGAAGGAGAAATCCAGAAATGCCCGCGGCACATTTCATAGTAACAAGGTGAATACCCTTGAAGAGCTTGTATTTGGTAATATCACTAGACAAACCAAAGCACAGCCATGCACAGACCAAACCACTACAGCAAAAATGAGGCCAACAATGCAGTTCACCTCACTATTTCAATGATTTCGATTGAGCATTTTTATCATTTTACCTTCTTTTTGCCATCTGATTTGTGAGTTGGATGGGTAAGCAAAATATCTATGTCTCCACTTGAAGCTGCCCCTAATGCGAGTCGATTAACAGTCGATTTAAAATCACCATTTAAAACAATGTCATTGAATAGGGAAATAAGCATGAACACAACCTCTGCGGAAACTGCCGCAGAATGTCGCTTCGTATTT
>JAVBJR010000289.1:0-2678 GCA_031546965.1 Dysgonomonas sp. | reverse complement strand
CGTCTTCAAACTTTGACAACATTTGCACACACATGATGGGATAGCTTGACTGTAATATCCCGATTTTTGCGTTCTGTTTGTGAACGCCACGCCTTTTGGCGGTTTTACCCCGTGTCGCGTTTGGCCCCGGTCTCCCCTACTAATTATGTTGCTATTCACGGGAATAAATTTCGATCAGGATAGTGAAATCCGTTTATAAGCACTCCGGTTAAAAGAACCATCCTGATATAATGAACAATTTTCTCGGTCCCGGCAGGGCAATAGGGGTTTTAATGTTAAAAGGGGCGTTATGTGAGGGCTATGACATCACAATGTCATAGCCCTCAGCCCCTTTTTTCAAGCAAGTAGCAACCAGCCCGTTCTGAAGCAATTTTTTTATATTTCAAAATTATCTGAATGTACTTTAGCCACGCCCACTTCCGGTGACGTCATATGGCGGTAATTTTGAATTTTCAGATCTATCTGAACGTATTTTGGCCACGCCCACATCCGGTGACGTCATATGGCGGTAAAATTGAATTATTTTCAAATCTATTTGAATCTAATGTAGCCACGCCCATACTTATTTGTATACATCATTACGAGGTAAATTTGAGTTTGTTTTCAAATCTATCTGAAGCTAATGTAACCATGCCCTGTTTTTTTGTTTGTATATGTCATCATGCCCCCTCCATTCTGTTTTTTATACCGGTAAATATGAATTTTCGAACGGGAGGGGGTGTGTGCATAAACCGCCGTGGCAATGTTTCTTAGCATCACACCAAGATGTCATTACGGTTACAATAAACTATTATGGACTGGTAAAGTACGCAAATGTTGAAAAGTATAATAATATTGGTGTTGAATTTTAAATAACATTTATTATACTCGCACACATAAGACAAATATATGTTGAAATGCTAAGTTTTACAAAATGTGGAAACCATTTTAAGTTCAAGTAAAAACAAATATTAAGTACATGAAGATCTGCATTTCTTATGATACAGATACGTTTAACTTTTGCCATGACGAATGAAATGTTTAATTATGCTCATATGTTCAAATGCCTCTGTGCATAAGTCAGGGTGCATAAAAGGTGTAAGCTCATGTGTTTAAATGCCACTGTGCTAAGTGTAATGTGAATAATGTTTGACACAGTGAAATGCTTAAGCTCAGATGTTTAAACACCAATGTGCAGGAGTGTGTACATTTTAGATGTTACAGTTTAATATAAGTGTTATATCACAATATGTGCAATGCGAATGGGGAAATGTTTAAGCTTAGATGTTTAAAATTCGCCGTGCATAAGTCTGTACATTTTAGAAGTACAGTTTTCAAGGTGTTGTATTGCTGTCATATATTTTGCTAAATGGTTATGTGTCGCGGAGTACAAATGTTACATTTCCAACTAAGTTATATCCAACATGTTGAAATGTTTCTCCACAGCTTTTTAAATGTCACAACCCATAAGTCTGCAATTTTAGAGATACATTTTTAGTTATTTTGTATATCACAATCATATATTTTGTTCATTGTTTGTCTCACCAAGTACAAATGTTATATTTTTGACAATGATATTTATATCTATCATATGTTTTGTTCAATGTCTATGTGCATATGTTTGATGAGTTTGTTGGTTTTCTTGTGTAGGTTGGCGTGTTCATACCTTTTTTTTTGGTAGTACACATCTTTGCCCCCTTTCATTACAACACTACATTTCGTTTATACAGTTCACTTGTTCGATCATTTGTAACATATGTATAGTGCATGTTTTCTTTAATTTGTGTAGCTCCTTTAGTTTCAGTCAGTCCTTTACAGTATTTGGTATACGTGTTTCATATATTTTAACAGTTTGTTTATTTATCGCTATCAATTTCATACTATTGGATTGTTCCTTAGTTTAAAGTGTTCGTTTGGTGTAGATGACGCACATTATGCCGTTATTAATACATAAAAGCTGTAGCTTTATTGAATTTGTTATTCAACATAATATACAGTTTTAACAAAGATCACGTCGGGTGTAGCCGGAGGTAGCTGTGGCGGTGGAGGTGGAGTAAGGGTAGGTGTAGTTACTTCTTCATCTGTGTTATCATTTGCGGGATTCTCCAATATCTGTGTCTCCGTGTCATCAGTTCGATGAACACGGAGATCCAATTCGGCTGCGCGAATTGGCGTTATTAGGGCATTTAATTCCGAATCCACAATTTCCGTCATATGATTCAGAACGTGATGCAGAATGTCTGTAATAATGAGAGAGAATGTTGGTTATATATATGTATGAATGCAAGACAATAAGATCTCCTTATAAAAAAGTATGTAACTACTCACATACCTCCTGGGTCCACAGGTGGGTTACACTGATGTTCATGATGATTTTTTGGTATAAAGCTTGGTGTAGATGGTGCTTGGTGTAGACAGCACAATGGTAGTTGTTTGCAAACTATGTGTGGTTTATATACTGTTTGATGTTTACTAATTTATTATATTACACATGTCACAATTGCGTTACTCAATTACAATGTGACTTACCAAAGATGATCTTGCAATATGTGTTTGAATATGTACAGCTGTTTTATTGTCATAAAAGCATTTTCTCCATTCATGTAGTCTAACTATCAATGTAACTTATGTACCCATATCTTTATTAGGTTCAGACCGTAGTCTTAATCAGATAACCATATTACAACATGATTCGGTAC
>JAVBJR010000236.1:0-3986 GCA_031546965.1 Dysgonomonas sp. | reverse complement strand
CGTTGATGGTTCCCAGCACCAACGTGGGAAACAGCATAATGCAGATTCCGATAGCAAAAGGTCTGAGTAAGGGGTATACATCAATAGGTTCTGCCCGTGACAGGGATTGCCAAACCCGGTGGGCAACATAGAACAAAGCTCCCAGTCCGGCAATTCCTTTGGCTACTCCCGCCATATCCGCACACAAAGGCATCATCTCGTCATACAGACTGCGAAGTACCTGATGAATGTTTTCAAATTCCATAATTTACCAGTATTTTTCGGTGGGTGTTCCATACAGAGAGATAACCCGGTCGGTATCATTTTTTTTCTTGGCTCTGAGGTAAGATACCCCTATATTCTTGTTGGTGTAGTAGCGTGTCAGGTCACGATACCCTTTGACAGACTTATAAGTACTTTCAATCAGATCCATTCGTTCTTTATCCGTCATAGACAAGTTGGTAATATTAACCACATCCTTGAGTTCTTTTAAAAGTCCGCTGCCTTCCTGCAAGAGTTTGGAGTACCCGAAGGCAATAGCTCCGAGTTCTTCTACGGAGTAGTTCTCATCCTGCATCATTTTTTGGAAATTGGTCACATACAGGTCAGATATTTCACCCACCATCAGGATGGTCTGCTGTACCTTGCGGGCATCTTTCACCAGATTGCTGACACTTTTGAGTTTGTCATAATATTCTTTACCCTGACTATATACCTTTTGGACTTCTTTGAAGTTATTGATCATATTGCTGGCTGTGGTGGAAGTCTGTACAATCTGATTACTGCTGTTAACAATTCCCTGAGCAAAGTTCATTGGGTCGCTAACCACAAATTGAGCTTGAGAAGGCACGCTGCATAGACTGAGCAGGAGTGCCAAAATAAAAATGCTGCTTTTTTTCATACGTTTTAATTTTAGAGGGTTTATAAATTCTGATTTCGTTTATTTTCAGCTAATTGTTTTATAGCCAATTCAATATTTCCGTCCAACTTTTCGGCTAGGCAGAACAGTTCCTGTTTTTCGGTTTCCTCGGTGGTATAGGTATAATACTCTTCCAAGGAAACTTCCGTAGCATATACCGCCGATTGCACACCGCCCAACCCGATCCATACCTCCTTGTAAAGGCGTGAAGGATTGTTTGCCAGATTGATGGATAAGACCTGTGATTTCTCCTTGTCGGTAAGCCCCAAAAGTGCCTGAATGCTGTCGAACTTATTCATGTACTTGCGTTGGTCAAGCAGTATCTTACAATCCGAATTGTTAATGATGGATTCCTTTACGATGGGCGAAGAGATAATATCTTCAACCTCCTGTGTCACCACAATGGCTTCCCCGAAAAACTTACGCACGGTCTTAAAAAGGTACTTGATATAATCTGCCATCCCTTCTTTGGCAATTGCCTTCCAGGCTTCTTCGATCAGAATCATCTTTCGGATGCCTTTGAGCCTTCGCATCTTGTTGATGAAAGTTTCCATGATAATGATCGTTACAATAGGGAATAGGATTTTATGGTCTTTGATATTATCCAGCTCAAAAACGATAAAGCGTTTGTTCAGCAAGTCCAATTGTTTGTCCGAGTTCAACAGGTAATCGTATTCGCCTCCCCGATAGTAGGGTTCGAGGACATTCAAAAAATTATCAATATCGAAATCCTTTTCCCGGACATTCTTTTGGTCGAGTATCTGCCGGTAGCCTTGTTTAACAAATTCATAGAAAGTATTGAATGAGGGTTGTACCGAACTGTCTGATTTGACCAGTTCTATATATTGGCTCACGGCATTGGACAGGGCAACTTCTTCGGCACGTGTGGGCGGTTCATCGTCCCGTTTCCATAAGGTCAGGATTAAGGTCTTGATACTCTCTTTTTTCTCAATATCAAATACCCCGTCATCGGTGTAAAACGGATTAAAAGCAATAGGGTCAGCATCGGTATAGGTAAAATATAACCCGTCTTCTCCATGTGTTCTGTTGTTGATTAACTGACAGAGTCCTTGATAAGAGTTTCCGGTATCTACCAATAGCACATGGGTTCCTTGTTCGTAATACTGGCGTACCATGTGGTTGGCAAAAAAGGATTTTCCCGAACCCGAGGGTCCTAAAATGAATTTGTTACGGTTGGTGATAATCCCTTTTTTCATGGGCAGATCCGAAATATCCACATGGAGCGGTTTTCCGGTAAGCCTGTCGACCATCTTGATACCAAAGGGAGATGGAGAGCTTTTGTAATTGGTTTCTTCTACAAAAAAGCATAAGGCTTGCTCTATAAAGGTATAGAAGCTCTCTTCCGCCGGAAAATCTGCCTGATTGCCCGGAATACCCGCCCAAAATAAGGTGGGTGTGTCCACCGTATTATGTCGGGGCTTGCATTCCATGAGTGCCAACTGGCTGCCTACATCGTTTTTAATACGTTTGAGTTCTTCGGCATCGTCACTCCACGCCATCACGTTGCAATGGCAACGAATAGAGATAAGACCGAAGGAGTGAGCCTGATTCAGGTACTGCTCAATCCATTCTTTGTTGATTTGGTTGGAGCGACTGTAACGGGACAGGGAGTGCATATTGCGAGCCATTTTCTCAAATTGTTTGAGGCTTTCGTTGTGGTCGTCAACAAACAGGTACTGGTTGTAGATATGGTTGCAGTTGAGCAGTACACCCACGGGAGCAGCAAACGAAAGCCTGCAATCGCTCCGGTCGGTAGACAAGCGTTCATAACGGCTGTCGGTCTCCACCTTGGAGGGAACATCTTCCACATCAGAAAGCGTATGCAGGCACAAATGTTTATCACCCACTTTCATCTGACCTGCTCCCAGAGTAATATCCTCCAGACAGGCGGTATCTTGCTGGCTGAGCGAAAAATATTTCTCGATAATTCCCGGTTGGTCTTTACTGCCTCTGATTTGCTCATTATCCAAACGGTGCAGTTTTATAAAACCACTGTCATTGATGATACGTTCAAACTGTCCGGCAGATTCAAGGAATTTAACCGCCGTTTCCTTATCCTGCATTTCTTTGGGTACAATAAATCCACGGGTAAGGGCATTGAAGTTACTTTGCTGGCGTGCCCTGTCTTTGGTGGTTTTGGTCAAAAACAGGTAGCAGGTATGGTTCAGATAGGGACGTTCGTTAAAGTGACGTTCAAAGGAACGGGACAAAAAACTCATGTCATCCTTTTGAATCTGCGGATCATAAGTTTCCTGAATAAACCAGTCCTGCTTATGTACAATCGAGTAGTTGGGCAGTACTTTGACGGCTTTGAGCCAGGAGGTGTGCATGGCTTCGTACTCGGCAGAGGTTACGGTAAACAGTTCGGGAAGATCAACCCGGTAAGCAACCGTTATATCTGCATCTTTACTGATAATACAATCGTGCTCTACCGATAATAAGGGAAACTTACTTTCCAGAGTGGCTGCTTTTAAGATATTTCTCATTCTTTGCTTTTTTTAGTGGATGGTCTGAATAGTTTTCTTACCGGTAAGCGGTTAATAATAAAACCGGGATGGTGGCTTGTTGCTTGCAGCTTCATCAGCCCGTGCTGTCCGTATTTGTCATTGAGAAAAAAAGTTCCCCATACCAGGATTCCTGCGGTAACCACTCCGAATCCGATACAAATCCATTGGCTGATTCCGATCATATACATAATCACGAATACGAAAAAAACAGCCAGCAGTCCGCCTGCAAAAATGAAAAGGTACTGGCTCTTGAGTCCTTTAAATTCCGCAGGCTTGCCTATTCCTTTATTGATTGGATATTCTGCCATATACTGTGCTTTTACAAAAAGAAAGAGCGGAGAATGGTAGCGGCAACAATCAGGAAAATACAGGCTCCGAACCACGAAGCGGCTGTTTTGGAGGTATCAGGGTCTCCCGATGAGTCGAGTAGGTCGGCTCCCTTGCGGGAGCTTTCCCCTCTAAGAACCGTACGTGCGAGTTTCCCCGCATACGGCTCAAGCAATTCAAAGTTTCTGTTAAGAAACCGGCTCATATTACTTCTTTTATGGATGTTACATCAT
>JAVBJR010000645.1:0-3553 GCA_031546965.1 Dysgonomonas sp. | reverse complement strand
ATATTGTGATCAAGGAATATTTGAAGGGCTAACTGCGTAAAACTAGAATGATGCTCTCAAAAATTAATAAAATATAAATGTTTATAAGAAACTACACTTTTAACAACCTTTAAGGTGCAACTGCAATGTCCCATGCATAACTCCTTTAGAGTACATTATTACACGCTGTAATGAGTGGATATATCTCACAGTAACACCTGATCAGGTTTTCTTTACCTTCGTTACTATTACACCTGTATTAGCACAAGTTTACACCCTATAGCAATTGAGTAATGAAGTTAAAGAAAACCTGATCAGAGGGTGTCACTGTGGGCAATATCCAGTACTTGACAGGGTGTAATATTGCACTTAAAAGGAGTTCTTCATGGGACATTGCAGTTGCACCATAAAGAGTGTTAAAATCGATTAGGGACTAATGTAATACCGTGGAATAAATGTTTAACGGAAAAATGTGGTGATTTTTGTCATCTATTTCGCTTTGACGCCCTCCTTCACATAAACGCCCTGGGCGAATTAACGGACCTCAAATTTTTCCTTTGGTCAGACAAAAAGGCGGTTTTCCGTTTTTAAGCCCATGGGCTTTAATCCGCGGGTTTACGGTATGCTTATTTGTCAAGCGTTTATTGTTTTAAATCACATTTTTCCAAATTCAATTGCAATGCTGTTCCATTACATTTGCAGATATTTAGGACCCAGGATTCAGTGCTCTTTCCAATTCAAATATCCCATAAAATACGGCCCTAAGTTTTAATATCATGCAGGTAAATTATAAAGAAACCAGAAAAAATTTTGGTTATGTAGGATTTATGTGCTGGATAGCACCACTTTATGCTATGTTGCTGTTATAGAGAGAGAATTTAGGGTATGCGGGCCGGGCAATCAGGAATATTGCTGCTATAAGCGAGAAAGTTGTTGTATACATATAACAATCCTCTATTCGCTACTTTAAGTAAATATAGAGGGTGCTACCGTACCTACAACAATGGCGGCTGAAGTAGGATCGGCGTGGTTTTTTGGGCTCCGTAAGGGGGATTTAACATTGAAATCCAAGTAAACTTCGTTTTTCTACCAAAATGTATACTTTCATAGGATAATATAGTCGAACCTCGACAACTGAAAGTCCAAGTGAAATGGGAAAAACTTTCAGTTATCCAAAATTTCATTTAAAGTTGTATTTAAAAATCGGCTAATGTCTACAATATGTAATGCAATGGTTTGTAACTCAATTTATATCATCTGAACTTGCAAAACTCTGCTAAACAGCGTTTGCAAATTTGTTAAAATATAATTCAATTTTATCCAATTTTCAAGTTTTTGCTACTTTTGCAATATTTAAATTTTTATGTTATAAACGTATTTCTATAAAAACGTCAGTTGAAAGCAAAATTTGTTCACCGATTTCCAGTACAGAGAAATAAATATATGTCTCTAATAGAAGCTCGGTTTTTATTAGAAGCCTGGTCTGCAAAATCCGAAATTTGAATAGAAGCCAAGGATTTGACCATTTTTAAATTTACGGTAATTCAATAATTTTAAAAACAAATTGGAATGTTTCCATATAGGGTATAACTTTCATTTCAAAATTCCAGTATAATAATTTCCATTATTTTCAAGGATATTTATAGCTATTTTCCAGGACACAAAATACATAAAGTGAAAGACAGTTACATGACAAACTAGGTACCGGTATATTAATCACTTAATAAGTTGAATGAACCCATCACATTTCAAAAGTCCCATGCTTAAGGCAGAATCACACGTTGAACGGCATATAGCTGTCTTGGTAAGAGCTAGTTATATTATGTCACAAAAATACCAGGAAAAGATAAGATACAGTTAGCACGGTTCAGTTTGGGGAACGAGGTTAAAGCGGCAGAATTTTGGAAGAGGAAAGAGGAGACACTGTGTAGATTATGTGGGGAGGGGTTGGAAACAATGCAACATATCGTGCAGGAGTGTGGAAAGATGATCTGGAAGGGTAGGAAATGGACAATAGCGGAGTTATTGAGAGAAGACGGGGCGAGAGTAGATAGTTTAAGGCAGTTAGAAGTATTTATGATGGAATGTGAGAGAAAGGAGGAAAAGATATTGACAGCGAGACAACAGGGGAGGACATTGGTGAGCAGTGACGGAGGACAGTAATGAAGGAATGCGATGGAGGACAGAAAGGGAGGGCAGCGACGGAAGATACTGATGGAGAACAGAGACGGTGGTTAGTGACGGAGGTTGCGATGGAGGAACCGGATGGAAGATGGAGATGGTGCACAGTGTGGGAGGGTAGTGATGAACGATTGCGACGGAGGACAGAGTTGGAAGATAGTGATGGAGGGCAGTGAGATGGTGCAGGGATGGGATATCAGTGATGGACAGTGACAGTGACGGCAGTGACAGCAGTGTCAGTGACAGTGATAGGATAGGCAGTGTCAGTGCTGGGAGAACGGCGGCGACACGAGAAGGGTAGATGTAACAGGAGTGCGCAGTAGAAGATTACAGCGCACATGTTTATAGCTGTTTAAAATAATTATTGAAAGTACCCCCTTTCTATACCTTAGGGTATGAAATAAAACAAACAACATATAGCTGTCTTGGACAACAGTATTTTGGCTTGTGAACATGGTGTTCGTTAAATTGGTGCCGTTGAAGTCCAGGAAAAGCAATAAACACCAGTAAATTAGACCTAATAGGTCAAAGGACGCTCTTTTATTACAGCTAATGATGGTTTCTGTGCGTTTCACAGAAACCTCGCAAAAATTCGGAAATAGTAGATTTTAGTGCAATTTTGCAGCGCTACTGAACACGCCACAAATTTTCTAGACAACATAATATAAATCTCTAAAAACATGCATATTTACATGTTATTTCGCACAGCACTATTTTTACAGAATTTTGATATCTGTAAAAGTTTTTGTGTAATGAGTGAAAAATCGTTTTTGCTGAAACTTAGGGAAACGGGATTTTCACTCATAACTCAAAAACTATTAAAGATATCAAAATTCTGTAAAAATAGCGCTTTGCGAAATAACATGTATAAAATTCATGTTTTTAGAGATTTATATTATGTTGTCTAGAAAGTTTATGGCGTGTTCATTTGCGCTGCAAAATTGCACTAAAATCTATTATTTGTGAATTTTTTGCGAGGTTTCTGTGAAACGCACAAAAACTAACATAAGCTCAAATGAAAGAGCGTCCTTTGATCTGCTAGGTCTAATTTACTGGTGTTTATTGTGTTTTCTGGCCTTCAACAGCGCTCATTTAACGAACACCATGTTTGCAAACCCAAAATACTCTCGTCCTAGACAGCTCTCTGCAGTTCGGCGTGTGATTCCGCCTTAATTAACCGATTTCAGTGAACTCCGCCCTCCCGTTATGTTGCTCCGCCTAATTCTCTGCCTAATTCTACGCCTATTCAAGATGGTGGTCAACTGGGGGATACATTTGCAGTGAGGAATGGAGTTTTCACAGCAGTTTCAGTCTTAATTTAATTATCCATTCCTTTTTTCCTGTGTTGATCCTTTGGGAAACAATGGAAACTGACGTTTTCTTTCCCCTGCAA
>JAVBJR010000300.1:0-10293 GCA_031546965.1 Dysgonomonas sp. | reverse complement strand
ATTGGTAAGCGTTTGTATTACGTCCGTTGTAGCTTAATAAAAGGAAAAAATCATTGAAAAGAATATTTACTGACATATGCAGTATTGAATCCAAATTATTTGGTCTACCCAAGGAAATTCAAACATGGTAATAATATGTTATCAAGGAAACAGTTTTTCAGGGTTGCTACCAAATTGGTTAAACAAATTTCACTAATTTTTCACTGTTTGTAGCAACCGTTTCTATATGCATTTGTGCATTTTCATATTTATCTTTATATTGAAAAATGAAAACAATGAAAAATGATTGCAGCTTTATAGTAAAAAAAATATACAAAATTCATTAGAACTTTTTGACATTGTGTACCGCAGCATGACAAATGGAAATAAAAATAATTTTGATATATAATATGACAATATATGGTATATTACCAAATTAGCATTGTTTAACGTTTGACTTAAAACATACTGCTTGCATTGCAGTCCAAGTGTTGGCGTTGCTGCTATTTGACGCTTGGAAATGGCGTCATGGTTGTGCCCGCAGGCATGTCTTGGTGACGTAGAACATGGAATGCACAGTGATCTCCAGTTCAACAGGAGAGCTGCCGTCAGCCTCTCCTGGTATATATCTCATTGCTTCAACAGTGAACATTTAACGAACATCATGTATCATGTGCACTAACGCAACCAACCCTCGACGTGTTACGCACCTCGACAGCCTAGTCCTGTTTTGGGGGGAGGGGGTCGAAATAGTTTCATCAAAATTTAATCTCGAATCGGAATAATTTCGAATTTTGAAGAGCAGTGCTCTTGCACAGAACAATTTCGTATAGGAATAGATTTGATTCGGAATAATTTTGAATCCGAATAGGTTCGAATGGCATTTAATTTGAAACCGTCGGGTGCAGTAGGAATTGTCTCGCAAAGGAATAAGATAGAATTACCCTCCCCCCCCAACTGAAATAAGCTCAAATCGGAATGATCTTGAATTGTAATGAGCTCGAATCGGAATTAATTCAAATTGGTCTCCTGGAATAGCTTCGATAGGATAAACATCGTTCTTTATTTGCCCCGAATAGGAATAAAACCGAAACGGAATAACCTCAAAAGTGATTTGGTTCGAATTGATGGTCACGGCCAAAACAGGAATTTTACTTTCTGTGAACATTTCCATTTCATTATATTTAATTTTGCATGCTATTTAACAGACTTCAGCTTCTACGAAAATCTTACTTTTGAAGAAACAAAATGATTTTCATTGAACAACCAAAATGCTCATGCACTGTGGGAATAATTCAAACTTATTCTCGTTCCGGCAAGGACCATGAATTCGAAAATAAATAATTTTCGAGGTTATACCGATTCGAAACAAATTCCATTCGGTGTGTCACTTTCCGCTGTTTGTTGGGCAGCGCAGTGGGCAACAGTTTGAGTTTTTGGGACTCCCTCCAGGTGACGCTTGTAGTATGGCAATATTAGAGAGCCTTTATACTGAGAGAGTGGCCATCAACCATGCCTCGCGATCATTGGCCAGCCTTGGCCATGCCTACATTTAGCGCATAAGTGGCCGACATCCACCATGCTAACCATGCCTAGCAATTATTGGAGTTTTTTGGCTTTTGAAATGTTATTAAAAAATGATCTCGGCATAAATGACATGATTTAAATGATTCCGTTTGGGACCTTTGGATTTTCTAAGGACCATGTGGCCCTCTGGATTGCAAAAGGACCATCGGGCCCTTTGGATTCTGTAATCATTGTTGACCATTAGGCCCTGTAGATTCCATAAGGACTGTTAGGCCCTTTCGATTGCATGAGGCCCTTTTATTTACAGTGGGGCCATTGGGCCCTTTGTATTCCATTGGGACCATTGGTCCCTTTGGCTTGCATTGCATGGTACTGTTGGGTCCTTTGGGTTGCATTGGGAACATTGGGCCCTATGGGTTGCATTGGGACCATTAAGCCCTTTGTATTCCATTGGGCCCTTTGGATTCTGAAAGGACTGTTAGGCCCTTTTGATTGCATGAGGTCCTTTTGTTACGTTAGGGCCATTGGGCCCTTTGGATTGCATTGGGCCCTTTAGATTCAATGTGACCATTCGGCCCTTTGGATTCCATTGTGACCATTGGGCCCAATCATGACAAACGTATAAAAATTTTGTGAAAAGTTGGTAATAAAAACAGATTTTTGAAGACAGGGTGGGCGGGGCGTCGGTAGGGTGGGCGGGGCGAGTTAGCGCATAAATTGCGGCGATGGCCACTCTCTGTATAAAGGCTCTCTAGGCAATATATTTGCATGAAGGGAAACCAGGCTGTTTCGAGTAGAATAATGTTTATTTACATCAAAAAGCAGGGTTTCAGGTACATGTTTGAATAAACAGTGAAGTGTGTGTGAGGTCTATGTGAGACCGAGACAGTGTGTGGAGAGTGTGGTGAGCACTGACAATTTCTGTGGTGGCAGCTTGCCCTTTTATACAGAAAAAGCCGTAGGCGTGGCTACGAAAAAGTTGGAGCTTAATTGGTAGCGACGAATGAGACGAGACGGACGGTGCACCGTCTGGTACAAAGAATGCGCACATGGATGTAGCATGAGTGACGTCTTCGGCGTCGATATTTAAACGTACGCGCCATAATAATGGGCATAAGTGGCGCCATCTAGCGAGGAGACGACGAAGTAAACAAGAAAAACAAAGATGGCAGGCGACAAGGCGCAAAAATTGTAAGAAAAAACAGGATTAAAGTTTTTGATGACGAGATACAAATTGCTTGCATTTATTTCGTGTGGTTTACAATTCGAGCATACAATTCATGTTTGTCTTATTATTTCTTGCGGTGTTGAACGGCTTCTTTGGTGTCCTTTGCGGAGAGGTTGTGGAGCGGACAGCATGGCCTTCCACTTCACTCTTCTGGCGGCTGGAGCGACGGGTGGTTGCGGCCACGTGGGGATTCGCTCGGGAATCCTGGATGACTTCGAGGCATGGGCGATGCGACGAGGTGGACATTTGGTGGTCCTCGGAGGAACGTCTATCTGGATGGACGCTACAAGGAACGGTGGTGGTATCGGCGGAACCAAAGGATCGGTTGGCCGGCACAGTAGACGTAATCGTTCCTCGATGGTAAGGGTGGTGTTTGACGGAGGAACGTCCTTCGCAGGCGACTTCGGGACCGGAACCTTCGGGGTACGGACCTTCATCGGGTCGGAGACAGGAGTCTTCGGTTTTGCGGCAGGAACCTTCGGCGTTGCGACAGGAACCTTCGGTGGAGAAACAGGAACCGTTGATGAGACATCCTTCGTCGGCAGGACAGGATCCTTCGGAGAATGGTGGACGTCGTCGGTGAGAGCGGTTCTGTTATTTCGACGTCATTGTCCGACTGGTTGTCTATCTCCATCGGCATCGGCGTCGCGGATGGCGGAATTTGTGTAGAAGTCAGCAGAGACATCGGAAGTTGTTGTGGCTCGCGTACAACTTTCAAGACAGCGGAGTCCAGAAGTTGCTGCAGTTTGAGATCGATGGCCAACATCTGCTGGTTGATGGCGCGCTGCTGGATTTGCAGGGCCTTCACTTCAGCAGTGAGAAGCTAAATCGCTCGGCGAGTATCTTCCTGGTGCATGGTCGTTCGGAAATAGAAAGAACAGGAAGAACCAAAGAAAGAATCTTTGCTGGTGTCTTGTGGGGGCGCGCTGGTCGTCCAGGATGTGGCACAAACGGGTTTGTTATTGCTGGCTGCACCTGGACCACAGGCCATTGTTGCTGGTGATGGCGCTTCAGCAAAACTGCAACTTGTTTGTTGTCTTAGCAACTGCATCTGAGAGGTGGTGCGTGCGATACAAGACTTGATTGCTGTTGTGGTATAAAACTTGCTTTTGTGAAGCGTCGTAATATTTTTGCTGATGAGGTTCTGTTTAAGGGCCTCCTCCTCGGCTTCTTCGAAAGCAAGCATCTGTCCGAGACGTTGTTGGTCTGGTGATGTCTGTAGGGATGTCTTTCGTAGATGAGATAGGCTGGCGCGTTGCGGTCCTCATCGAGAATAGAAGCTGGCAGAGGTTGTTGTTCCCTCACTGATGGCTGTCACAGTAGATGGCCAACTTGGCGACGAGGTCCCTGTTGCTGCGTTTGGTTAGGTTGCTCTGGGCATGGTAACCCGGAGTAAACCTTTGTATGATGCCAAGTTCTCTGCAAAGAGGTTTAAATGGCTTGCCGCGAAACTGCTTGCCTTTGTCTGTATGGATGACCTCGGGGGTGCCATATCAGCAGACAATTTCCTCCAGGAACAGCTTTGTGATGACTGCACTGGTGGCATTGCGAAATGGAAAAGCCTCGACGTAGTGTGTGGCGCTGTCGATGAACACAAGCAGGTAGCAATGTCCGCGTCGGGTTTTTGGTAGTGGTCCAAGAAGATCTGCTGAGATTTCTTGCCATGGTTGGGTCCATCTTCGCGGTTGTATAAGTCCCTTGGCCTTCGCCTGCACGCTTTTATATCGCTGGCAGACGTCACAGGAATGGGTGAAGTCGTGGATGCTGCGAGTCATCCCAGCCCAAGTGAAGGAAGGCTGGATCCGTCAGAGTTTTCCAGCTCCCTGCGTGGCCTGATAACGTGTGGTCATGAAAAAGCGAGATGACCTTCTCCACGAGAGTTGCGGGAACAATGATGCATAGGCTGCTGTGTCCGTCATCATTGTCCTTGGAAGGCTGGTATTTGTAGAGGACATCCTGGTCAAGGTTGTATCCATCTAGGTCCTTCCCATTCTTCAGCTGCTGTTTGAGGGTCTGGATATCTAGGTCCAGGTCCTGCTGCTCCCTGATGATGTCCATGGCGATGGGTGTGTCATCAGTGTCAGGGTCATCATCGGCGGCTGCGTCGTGGGCGGCGACCATGTAACAGCAGCTGAGGGCATCTGCAGCTTGGTTGGTGTGACCAGGTCTGTAGATGAAAGTAAAATCGAATTCCTGCAGACGGAGCGCTCATCTCATCAGGCGTCCTGCAGGGTTGGTAATGCTGCGGAGCCACTATAAACCACGGTGATCGGTTTCAACAGTAAAATGTTGGCCTTCCAGGTTGGGCCTGAAGTACTCGATGGCCAAATGATCGCCAGACAATATTTCTCCATGGTTGCATATAAGGCTCCTGCAGAGGTGAGAAGTCTGCTGATGTATGCTATCGGAGCGTAGTCGCCATCAGGAGTCTTCTGCGTGAGCGTGGCTCCAAGTCCTACATTGCACGCGTTGACGATAACGTGAAATGGTTGTTTGTAGTCAGGACGGTGCAGAACTGGAGCACTGATGAGCCTTTCCTTCAGAGTCTCGAACGCTGCAGTTTGTGGGGCGCCCCAGGTGAATGGGACATCCTTCCTTGTCAGCTTAACGAGGGGCTCGGAGATTTTGGTGAAGTCAGGGATGAACTTCCGGTACCAATTCACAAATCCAAGAAAACGCTTTGTGGTAGTGAGATCAGACGGAATGGGGTAGCGAACAACGGCTTCAATCTTCCTAGGAGATGGCGACATCCCTTCTGCGGAGAGATGATGGCCAAGGAACTTGAGTTCCTTGAGTCCGAAGAAGCACTTGGAAAGTTTGGCCATCAGGCCAGCAGCTCGAAGCCGCTCGAGGACCTCTCGTAGTGCGGCCAACTGCTCTGGGTCACCAGGAGTAGCGACGAGGGTATCATCGAGATACCCAAATCAGGTTTACCACTTCAGGCCTCCCAGAACGCGGTCCATCACCTGTTGATAGGAAGATGGTGCGTTGCAGAGACCGAAGGGCATTCGGCGAAACTGGAAAGTACCAAGGTGACAAGTAAAAGCGGTCTTCTCCATGTCAGCTTCTGCCATGGGGATCTGCCAGTATCCAGATTCAGGATCGATGAGACTGAAGCTCGTGCAATCCTGCTGACAGTCTAGAAGATCGTCCATGCGGGACAGAGGGTAGCTGTCCTTTTTGGTGAGGTGTTCAGCTTGTCATAGTTCACGCAGAAGTGCCAACCACCACCTTTGTCCTTCTTGGGCACCAATACCACAGGATACGCGTACGGGCTGGCACTGGTCTCGATGAATCCCAGTTTCAGCATTATCTCAATCTGCTCCTCAATGATCCTCTTCTTCGCTGGGGAGTACCGATAGGGTTTACAGCAGATGGGACGGTCATCAAGAAGTTCGATCTTGTGTTCACCCAGGTGTCAAACCAGGTGCTCCACAAAAGACATCAGAGAACTCGTCCAGGATGGTCTGGATTCCTCTGATGGAGTTTCAGGCTGTGAGGGTGTGGGATGGTCCGCGATGAGGGACCCCACTTGACTGAAGCCAGGTCTTGGGTCAGGGAAAGGATAATGTTGTTGATGCCCTGCAAAGAACCATTCAGCAGTTGAGAAGTAGATCTGGGGTGTCTACGCAGGAAGTCCACCCCCAGGAGAAGGTCGATGCCAGGATGTTTGGCGATGATCGCAGTGAACTGATGTCCCACTGCGATGATGGGAATGTGGACTTGTGTAATGACCATTTTCACATCCTTCATCTTCTCTTACATCTTTCGGTTGATGACAGAGATTGCTGCTCCGCTGTCCAGAAGGGTCATGATGTCATGGCTGCCATACAACGTGGTAGCGAAGGGCTGTAGTCATCCTTGCAGTTGCACCATGTGGACACCTTTGGCTGGAACCATGGGCGCAGTGGAAGAAGTGCTGGCTGTGACTGCTGCCATCTTCTTATTGCTGACATCCTCGGTGTGACCGCGGATCTTGCAGAAAGTACAGTGAGGTCGAGCTGGCTTAGGAGTGTCACTCGAGGTAGCTGCTGCCTTCTTTCCATCAGGGACCTTGGTTTTGGATCCCTTTGGAGTAGGAGTTTTGGAGGGGGCATCAGTCTTCTTGGGATGAGGCGTCTTGAATTGTTTGATGCCTACCATGGTTACATCTGCTTTGTGCCCCTTTTCGCATAGATCCTTGAAGGTTATGTTGTCATCCTTCATGTAGGACTTGTATTCGGGTCGTAGGTTTTTACGAAAGTCCGCTGGACTTGTTCTTCCTCCTCTGGCGGTCGTGCCATCCGTTGGTACAAGTTGCATATGATTACAACGTATTCAGAGACGGTCTCTAAAGAAGTCTGAAATCGCGTTGCAATCCGGTCCGCGAGATTGTAATCGTAGACCTTTGGTTGAAACTGCTTGTGAAAAGCAGTTTCAAAACATCCCATGTTGCGATGTCAGCACGATAAGTGTGCCACCATGCCATGGCTGCATCATCCAGCAGAAGTGCGACACTCTTGAGGGCAGCGTCGTCCATGATGTTCTTGGCCGTCCGATAGTCAACAACTTTCAGTAGAAAAGTGTTTGCCTGCGTAGGGTCTTTCCCGTTGAACCGGACAGGGTATTTAGAAAAAGGCTTTTTGCTGTGGCTCTGCTGGTTGAGGTTGTCCTCCCTGGATAGTAACAGACTGGTTTGGCAGCTGCTGCTGAAGATCAAGCACCATGTCCCGAAGAGCGTTGTAGTCTTCTTGCAAAACTGTCATGGTAGATGCTGGGTGTGGTACTGGACTAACTGCCAATCCTGTTGAGGTCGCAGCTTCAGGAGTGAAAGCTGTTGAGGATTCAGGAGTTGGACATGATGTCCATGGACCATGAGGGTTACCATCAGAGTTTGAAGTCTTGGTGTCCTCGGAAGAACGTAGTGGTCTTCCTGATCTCAGGAGGTGTGGCGAAATGCCTTCCTTCTGCTTCTTTCTTTTGCCACCCATGGCTGAAAGCAAAAGCACTGTTCACAAAGACTGAGGTGCACTGGATCCTTGATGGTCCAGGGGATGTCAGCTGGCTCGTAGTTCTTGAGGGGCCCCACGTTAGGCGCCAGTCGTTACGTTCAGCTGCTTTTGGGCAGCGCAGTGGGCAACAGTTTGAGTTTTTGGGACTGCCTCCAGGTGGCGCTTGTAGTATGGCAATATTCGCGTAAAGGGAAACCAGGATGTTTTGAGTAGTATAAAGTTTATTGACATCAAAAGCAGGGTTTCAGGTACATGTTTGAATAAACAGTGTAGTGTGTGTGAGGTCTATGTGAGACCGAGACAGTGTGTGAAGAGTGTGGTGCAAGGTATATAGAACTCCTTTCGAGGTAGGCTGCTCCCAAATGTAGGTCACTGTCTAGCCTCTCATGCCAGGCTCATTTGACGTCACTTGGCTTGCACTTTCACAATTTGTGTACTGGCATGCTTGGTGTTTGGGCATATTAAACGATGAAAAGACTTTTACAACTTGAATTTTGCTTTTGACACAACCTAGTTTTGTAGGTAATTGAAATAATGCATACCTGAATGCAGTGAAACATTGTTTGGGCATATGAAACGACTTTGTGCAGCTTGAACGTTGCAATAAAATTAATAAACTTTGTGCAAATTAGTTGACTGTATTGGAATCAAGGGATAAATTGCTCATATTCCTTTCTTTATTTGAATCCATTGAGCAATTTAACCTGTTAATTCTGTTCAAAAGTTCCCGTCTATGTTATTCCTGACAGCACACTGAAAACGGATTTTTCATATCTGTAATAGTTTTTTAGTTATTAGTGAAAAACGCGTTTCCTAAATTGTTAACAAAAATGATTGCACATTTGCACATTCGATTGCACTCGAACGCAATTGGCATCATCGCCAGGACCAACTGCAAAACCACGCCACTTTTACGACGGTTTTTATTTCATTTCTCTTTAACTAATGCGAATTTCTTAGCACTTCCTATATCAACTTTCTACAGGTTTATTTTGCGCACACCATATAAAATTTTTGGGTTGACTGTCCCTTTAAGTACTATATTGAGGCAGAATGCATTGCATTTGGTGAGACAGTTCGAGAAGCATTACGCTGCATAAACTACTGAACGAAATAATTATATTAATTGGAGCTGCGATCCTCTATTAATAAAAAAATTTCATCATTATGACTTAAGATTGGCTGAGAATTGAGACGTAACTGAGCGACCTATACACCTTGACTTGAGGCAGTTTTTTTATCCAAGATGTGATTGATGGTAACTAAATTAAACCAATCTAAGTTCCTACAGAGATAAATTTGACAGATATCGCACAAAATTAGATCTTATGCTACTCGCTTAAATTTATTGTGGGTAATAGGGAGGGGAAAGTGAATTCAAGCTAGTGCACAGAATTAAAAGTTACTGACAATGTTACTGGATGGGATCACTAGTGTATTGACAAGGTCATGTATAACCACGGTAATGAATCTACAAACCAAAATGCTCTGAATTAATGCTTCGGCAGCTATTTACTGACAACATAATTGCATAAAAAGGATTGATACTTTATTGGAGGTGACGCGAGTCTACAGCAGACTATAAATGTGGGACATGTGAAATAACTTTATGAGATTCCAACGTTTACATGCTGCTACTATAAAATGGGGTGGGTGACAATGGGTGGCGCAGTGGTTAGAGCACTAGCCTTGTACCTCTGTGGACCCGGGTTCGATCCTGGGTCTAGCTTGTGCAAAGGAGTTTTTCTAGTTATCCTGCCAGCTTGCGATGGGTTTTCTCCGGGTTCTTCGGTTTCCCCCATCTTCTAATTAACTAGAATTCCTTCATAGGGTTTCGCTGTGGGCCCCCAAAATTGTGATGGTGCATTAAAAATGATTGTGTGCAACCCATATGGGCCTACGGACTGCGGGTTAGCACACTTGCTTGCGAGGCTAAAAGATTCGGATAGGATGGGGTCCCCGGGTTAAAACAATGTAGTGTAAAGGACCCGTTAGCTACAGGATTATTAAATAAAAATGTAATGTGTTAAAGTTATACACTGAATGTAATATGAAAGTGAGACTGGACCATCCACATCTATTATAATGCAAAATGAACTGTTATGTACGAAAGAGGATATATACATGTGATAGTAAATTGGAGACAAACAAACGAACAAAATAAACTCACCAGGCCTGGGGTTAGTTTTCGCACAAAACATTTGCATAAACCAGAGTAAGTGGAGCCCAAGCCCACAATGACTCTCTTTCTCTCCATCCGAGCTCAGCTTTCAAACCTCACAAGGTCACATGTGTAGGATCCATTAGGTGCATACCATTGATCAACACAGACGGATTTACATATCCCACCAATCGCTTAAAACTGGCCGCTCATCGGGAATTGTTAGGCATGAGCGACAAAGGGGGGATATTAGTGTTTTGATAACCTTTAAAGGACATGTATCGCGGTTTTGTAAGGTCCCATGCCCTTAAAACGGTTGAAAGGAAAGAGAAAATTAAAACTATGACTTTCGTTTGGAATGTTTTTAAAAAATTATTGACGGAGCGATCGAGAATTGAAGAACTACG
>JAVBJR010001186.1:0-4106 GCA_031546965.1 Dysgonomonas sp. | reverse complement strand
TATTGATACAAGGCCAAAAACACGATTGGCGGGAATGAAAACTTGATTAAAAATAGTATAAACCAGTTACGACTCGAGTTACGACTAGTTAATGATGTGACGCCGTGGTGTCACAGAAGTGCGACGTCATGGCGCTGGCGTTATAGATGCGCGATGTCACGGTGCTGGCGTCATAATGTCTTGTGGCGAAACGTGCGCCAGCCAATGAGGCCGATCGTCGATAATTTCATAGAGTGGTGCAGCCGTTTCAGCCAATGAAAGCATGCGCACATTTTGACAGTTCGCAAACGAACACGTGGCTTCGTTCGTGAACTGTCAAAAATTTCCCCTGAGGCTATAACGTTTACAAACGGATATCTCGTAAACGGCACTTGAAAAAAATCCCAAATTAGGTACCAAGATTCGAATCCGTAAGGTAAGCACTTGTGCCCATTCCCGTGATAAGAAATTTTACCTGTCAGATCTCCTTTAATACAAAATGGAGATTATTATTGCAGTGGAATATCAGCAGGGTCCAAACTTAACAACAAGATGGCTTCTTCCAGCTTTAAATTTCCTTTTCTTTATGATTTTAAATACTTATTTGATTGTGTTCAGTGCAAAGTATTAGGCCATAAACCTGTGTTACTTATAAGTGATGAAAGTGATGCTCTTAAGCACCCAGGACTTTTCTACATGGTACCGACAGACACAAACGTTGTATGCCAATTAGTAGTGAGTATATGAATTAATTGTATACACTATTATTTGAAGATAAACTGACATGGTTTTGGAACATACCCTGAAAATTTCCTAGTTTAGTGATTTGATGCCAAAAAACCCTTGGCGCAAACGAAAGTTTTGTAACAATTGGTAGAAAAACATTACGATAAGTTAGATGCGATGCCATGGTGTCATAGATGTGCGATGTCACGGCGCTGGCTGCGTAATGCCCTGTGGAGAAATCGCGCCAGCCACAATGGCACCGTCGCCATCAAATGGAATCGAACGTTATTGCGCTTCAGCCAATAGCGGCGTTAACGAATGATGACGTAGTTGGTGACCTGGGGCCCTAAATGCGCTGTTTTTTCGTCGTCGTAGTAAATAAACGGGACGGTTAAGAAATTGAAATTTGCGATGAAGTTTTCAAATATGTGTGTCTAATGCATCAGCAAAACAATGAGCCAAATCGGCGATGGTTATTATTACCGTTTCAGTTTACCTTAAGCTACCTATTAGCCGTAATATAGAATAATGATATTCTAGTATGTATTAGGGCCATATTTATAGAGTAAAATAGGATCTAATTACATTAATAAATGAGTTATGGGATAGCAAGTGTCTTTATATACGAGGGCAAATCAATAAGTAACACCTTTTCTTTTTAAAAATGAAAGTTTAATAGCCATGCAAAATCCAAAATGTACACATGGAATGCAAATATCTTTGCATGATTCAGAAAACATGGTGTCTTTGAAACATGCAAACATGAGAGAAATGTTTCAAAATACCCAAATCTTCTGTCAAATAAAGCTGGGACCTGTAGATTTCAAGAGTAAATTTTGGATAATGAATACAAATTTAACTTTTTATTTTAAGCAAATAAATGACATTACTTATTGATTTGCCCTCTAACATAAGCTTAAATTTGTGAGAATGCCAGAAAGGATACATTTTGCCGCAATAGCTAGGCAAATGTAATTTGGTGCAAAGCTGTATGCCTCGTTTAAACTATTAACATTTCATATTATTTTCTAGGCGTGTAGGCATGTCGAGGTGTATAGAGCCTTGGACAATTATGGGCGGTTAAAATACATTGAAAGAGATGATACATTTGAAGCAATTTCAAATGGAAGTAAAGTAGGATTGTTAGGAGTAAAATACGGTGCACATCAATTTCGTTCGCCTCCAGCCACGAATTGGCAAATTGAAGAATCCTATTTGGCAATTTCCAGCAAATTTAAGATCTAATGCAGACTTCTTAATCATAGATGCATTTTCACGCATGTAATGCCACGCTGTATACTGGTTTGAGCATTTTATTTCACGCTCACTCTTGAACTTTTCGTTTTCGCAAGTTTCTTCAGCTAAAAAAGTTGGGATTCTGCAAGCTTACCAAAAACGAATCTATGACTTAGATCGAGAAGTTCAGTCACCAATCAAAACTATTACATTCTTAGAAACATGGTTTATATTTGCAATAGCTGCAATTTTAATACCCATTGCTTTTGTTGCATTATCTGTAGAGTTATATATGCCAAAAGAAATAATTTACTTACAATACACATTCAAGCATGTTCAAATCCACTGTGCACATAATGCAATAATGGATACCTTATATTACATCAAGAATATATGTAATCACAAGATGACTTAAAGAAAGACACTCCACCTAAAAAAAATGGAAATTATATATTGGTAAACATGCAAAAATATTAATTGTTGCAATTTACAGTCAATTGGTTTGCGATAGTTACTGTCATTCCCTCCAGAGATGACTATGCAAAATACAAGCAGATTGACTAGATCGATCCACCAGAAAATAGGCGTAAAGCCTGATTCACAAGCTTGCTTCAACATATGCGTTTCACAAGATTCGTCCGTCGGGGACGCGCGTCAATGCTGCGTCGGCTGTGAATCGAGTTGCAGCACTGACAAACTTCGCCTGTCGTACGTCACTGTTTGGAGCGTCATGATGCACCTACACTTGAGTTGAAATTGATGTAGCTTAGAAACAATCAGAATATAGAATAGGAAAAACGGGTTTAGTATTGAAAATGTTGACATTTCGCCATATTTGTCTTTAAGCACACTATTGTCATCATTAAAAAAATTAATTCCTGAAGAAAACAAGGCCCCGGTTTCTTAGCTGCAGAATAACTCCCAGTATGACGTCCTAGTATTAGAGGCGATTTTAACGTTCGATCTAGCGGTCATCAAAAGCGGCCAAACCACAACAAAAACATGGGCAAAAATGCCAGGTATTGTATCGAAAACACCGATGTGTTTTATATGTTTTTAGTGATGAAGATTGCTACTTAATGATGCAAATGTTTGTTTTTTGGCTGATGTTTGCAGCCATGCAAGCTGCCTCATGTTTGGAATATTTTAAAATTATAATCACATTCAATAATTAAGCTGAATTCAGAGGTTGCAATAAAGAGAAACACATCTTTAGCCTGACCATAGCAAAAGACAGAAGTTAAAGCATGCTTGTAAGGCAATTGCTGAAGAAGTTGATAACAGCTGTTACAGAAATTTTCTTCTCGTGCAGCACTACACCTGTACTGCAACAGGTCTGCACGTGAAACAATTACACACCTGCGACATGTCTGCTGCAAGCCTGCAATATGCCTGCTGCACACTTTAAAGTATGCGGCAATTTGCATGAAGTCTGTAGCAAGTCTGCAGGAATGTATTTTGCAGCTATATACTACCACATTAAGCTGCACATTAGTACAATACAATATGTCAGGCAACTACAGGCTCTTGGCCCAACTAGGTTGCCCCTGTCAAGTACCTATATCCTCCCCATAATATTGAAAAAATCGTCTAACTTAGTCTTAGAACTTTCCACGGTACTCGTCTCCACCACCTCACTTGGCAACCCATTCCACTCATCCACAACCCAGTGAGAGAAGAAGTGTTGCCGCATCAATAGTTGGGGTCTCTGCTTCTGTAATTTGAAACGGTGCCCCATTGTCTTACTCTCCCCAACAAGCTGGAAAAAGTGCTCAGTCCCAGGGTAATTAATGCTTTTAAAAAACTTAAAAACCTGAATCAAGTCCCCCCGAATTCTACGTCTTTCCAATGAAAACAACTTAAGCTCCCTCAAATGGTCTTCATATGACAAACCCCCCATCCCACTGATCAGTTTTGTCGCCCTCTTCTGAATCCTCTCTAAAGCTTGAATATCTTTTTGGTAATATGGGGCCCAGACCTGCACACAATATTCAAGGTGGGGCCTAACTAGGGACCGATATAACGGTAACCACACCTCCATTGAACGACTCTCCAACCCCCGTCTCATCATACCCAAAATAAAGTTACCCTTCCTACAAGCAGCCAGACATTGCGCTGTAGGCTTTAATGTGTCCTCAACAATAATCCCCAGGTCCCTATCTTGA
>JAVBJR010000079.1:0-2847 GCA_031546965.1 Dysgonomonas sp. | reverse complement strand
TCTTCCAAAATCAGCCAGGAATTTGACAATGAGTTTGGTGTTTAAAAATATATCGTCATCAGTTTTCATAAAATATTTGGCCTGGCCACAGTTAGATGAAACCCATCGCAGCGCCATTATGGATTTCAAAGTTAAATTGTTATACGTGTCGGAGAAATCTTCCTGTAAAATGTCTCCGTGGGATTCTGCTTCCTGAGTAACCGCCAGTTGTACCTGAAAGTTTAAATAAAAATGTGGATGCCAATACAGAATTGGAAATTTAAACACGGTACTATATGTGTGATATATGTACGCGTACGCGAACATCACCGAAAAATGTTACTTTATTTTTATCTTGGAAATAAAAAGAATTTGGATGTTAGTTCCAATTAGGAAGTTGTAGTCCACTACTTTATTTGTACATTTCATATTGTTTTAGAATTTTAGGAGCCATGTGCTAATTTATACGGACTTTTAAAAAACATGCGTTTTGAGTGGTGCAGGAAAGCCAACAGTTGGCATTTAATAGAGTGAAACCTTGTAAAGAGTAAATAATTTCATGGTTATGACCAGATGTCAAAAATATTACTCTAAAAATTTAGTGTATTCAAATCATTTCTATAACAATATTGTTGTTCTATATTATAGAATTTTCCAACAATCTTATGAAGATACTTTACAAAAATGATACAATTGCTGACAGTTTCCCTAATAATTAAGTTCACGATGTCTAATTAGTAATAAGTAATAAAATTACACGCATGCATTTTCAGGGCTCATACCACTCAGGGAAACCTGGAAATTAGATTTGAGATAAAAATGCAGGGAAAACTCAAGGAAATTGATATAAATAATAAATAAAATTGCAATTTGAATGTGTTTTAAATTAAAATTATTTAGAATAACTATTGCAAAGAAACTAGTTTAACCTGCATAGATTAAGCTCTGGAAAATTTGGGTAAGCACTCTGGAAAACCTGGAAAGCTCAGGGAAAATGGTAATCACATATTGATATATGAACCATTATTTTGTGAGTAATAACAACCAAACTATTTTAGGTGCATGAGTTAAATGACTGAAATTCTGAAAATTATTTGGTTTTAAGGAATAGGATATTGTTCATGGAAGTAAGTATTCCTGTTCTACTTAGCAAACTGTGTGTACAGTATGTATATAGAGTTGACTGACCTGGGAATCTGTTGTTGACCCCAGTAAGAAAATAAGTGAAACAGACTGTTCATTGAGATCAATTTTTTGCGCCCATGTATCACGTATTGCATCTCTTCTATCTCGATGACCAATACTGGACGTTACACATATAATTAGAGTCAAATGAGGATTGTGACAAGCTGCACTTGGAGTGGTTATTCTTGGAAAAATGCGATCCGATGATCTGTGTTGCTCGTTTTCTACAGAATTTGAACTTTTGTGCCAATATGGCCGCAATGTTATGATGACCGGTATGGCAAGACCCAAGCAAATCACAAATATCTTGTTACGTGCAATGCTTCGACCGTATATTCCTGAAATTTACCATTCATTGACTATTAATAATAACACTCAACAGGTAATTAAACTATATAATTACACTACATACTTGCGCAATTCATATTCAAGGACGCCATCTTGAATCTAACCTTGCATGGATGTACAACATTTGCTTTATGAATCTTAAAGCTACGTAGCTGCCATAATAACTGAAATAAAACCAGGTCACACAGCAGGTAAACTTAACAACAGGGCAACTTAAAAAATTGGATTCATGGCTCACCCATCCATATATCCTACATGAACCTGTAGATGGCGCTGCACGTTACAGCATGTATATTTAAAACCTTCATTTACAGCTTTATAATATAAAATACACATATGTAATGATGTTGAATTTGTGGTGCCCAGCTGCTAATTACTTTTAATAAATAGATTAATGTGTTTCAGAATTAATAAGTGCAAATGAAACTTGCACATGGTATAATGGCACCATTAATATATGTACCACATCATATATTGTTATAATTATAATAACACGATATAAGGTGGTCTAATGTATAAGTAGTGAAAACTGTATATGGTGGAAAACCTGTATACAGGATGTATACCAGAATAAAACCAACAAACTTTGCAAGCATACGAAGTAAGGGGGAAAATTTGAACACAATTCACAAAATAACACAAATCCTGCCAACTTATTCAAAATTTATAAGGATTGGAATAGGGATAATTTTAATTGAGAAGCACATTTCCATGAAAATCCTATGTTGTCTAGTGGTTAGCATACCTGACATTCCCAGCAAGGGAACATCTTTTTTTGCTTCTAAAATTAAAAGTTATTCAAGTGGTCAGATAAAAATTAAAAATTGGAATGGTGTGTACAATTGTTCACAAAATATTTTCATTATGTTTGATAATCACCAACAGATGTAACATGCTAATGGGTTGAATGTAACACACAATATGCAACAATGTAGTAGGTGTGTTCCAACATTAAAAGTTTAACCATGGTCACCCAAATTGCACTGTTTTACAAGTATGCATGTAGTTTGGTTAATTACTAATAAAACCACCCTTTCTGCTTTTATATAGTACCAGGATATGAGCTGCTGGCACCCAGAGACTGATAAATATTAGGTCTGGAAAATGTAATTGATCTGAAGCTGGACAATTTTGTTAAAGGTGAACTGACAGGGTTTTGTAACACCCCATGATATTCGGACTGTAGAAAGAGTGTTTAAAGGAGAACTGACACGGTTTTGTAAGGTACCCTGATAATTGGCTAGTAAGTAGTTATTGTGTCCCTTATAACACTGGCTAAAGCAGAAATCGATTAAAAATTCAAACAAAAAACTTATTAGCGTTTTACCGCATGCG
>JAVBJR010000563.1:0-13891 GCA_031546965.1 Dysgonomonas sp. | reverse complement strand
CCTTTCCAAGGAGGGCGGAGCCTCCAATGCCACGCCCCCTGCGCCCGTTATTGGCTGCCAAGGGGCCATCTCCTATCAGGGTTGAGTAGGGATGGCCCCTGCGCTAGGAGCGCGCCCTGGTGGCAACCAGGGGCGTGACATGAGTTCCTTTGTTTTCTGTTTTAAAAATTTATCGAAAGTGTTTTAACAGATAGAAGTTAGTGTGTTTTGTGGACCAGTGCAGAGGCTAGGAGGGCAAAAATTCTAGTATGGACAGTTTGTTCAAGCATATGAAGTGGGGAAGCCACCTGTATATATCCAATAGACATATAGCACGTACGTACGTTTTGGTGCAAGTGGCATGCCATATGCTCTGTCCCAGATGTAAAGTTTGACAGTGTGAGGACTCTTGAAGAGCTATTTTTTAATATGGTAAATTTGCGAATTTTTATTTATAAAACGAATCAATGTTAAAAATTGGACATATGCAAATACATGTTGTTCATGCATAGGAAATTTGTGAGAGAAATTGGTTCCAAAAATTTACCCTGTAATATCGGCTGAGATGTTGCAAAACTTGCTCAATAGTTGCTCGGTTGTGCTGTTTTCGGGGGTTGTTATATTTTAACAAAGAAAACATGTCGTTAATAGTGGACTATTGTCTGCTGCACAGAGATAAAACCGCCACACATTCAAAGTTTGGCAGGGGAGTGGTCGCCACCAACTGATCAGCCGTTCAAAGGCAAAGGCTACACGTTTGATCGGCAATTCCTGTACAGCAGTGATGTTCTGAGCAGTGTGCATCCCCCTCCGGCAAAAAGCTGAGCCAATCAGATTGCTGCCAATGAATGGGCAAGACGGAGCCCACATTCATTAGGTTTTGAATTAATTGCAGGAAAACTAATAACAATTGGACACTATAACTTTTCAAGAAGAAAAATATATTTCTTTTTACTTTTTGTGTGGAGTGTCCCTTTAAAGGAGAACAGAAAGCTACAATCGCGATTGCACAGATTTGCATGTGAATGTGTGATTAGTTAGTTTAATCGCTAGTCTAATCCGTAAAAATAATCCAGAATATATTACTTGCGTGGTTGATCAGGATTGAAATGCCGAAGTCGGCCGAACAAGGTACGCTTTACCTCCCATTTCAAAATTACGATTAGGCGTTTGTGACATCGCGTTTTAGCGTTAAGCATGCGGGAGTAGGTACGACACTTCAGTTTATGACGTTTATGATGTCAGAATGTGGAAAAAATTCATTAGGAACGGCCTCAACTTTTCCGTTTAATATCGCTGTAGGTAAATTTTTGTCGTAAAACCGGATGTCGTAACTAGTTTCCTCGACATCAAATGCATCAGCAATTAAAGATTGAAACATGGTAAGGAAAAGCTTTCGATCTGTTCACCTTTAAAGGTGAACTGACACGGTTTTGCATGGTACCCTTTTAACGTGTTCCACAGGGTGAAAACACGTCAATAAAAACGTTGGCGTCGTCAGATTTTTGTTAAAAAAAATATTTACGGTGCTATTAGCAACGAAAGTTTAAAATTGCGCGCATGCGCACAAACTTGGACGGCCGTGAAGTATGGGGCTAAGGTCCATCCGTTGCATTGGTGCGCCATGCGCCACCATCGTTTGTGTATTGCAAAACCGGCGTTTTGAAGCCGTTGACTTGGCATACTGGTCCGTTCTCTGAAACGCTTTACCGAAATAAGAGTCTTTCGACCAAATAAGAGTCTTTTAATGTCCTCGATATTAATTGGCATAACTTCATTACTATATTTTTCACATAACTGATGATTTTTTATAATATTATTCACTATGTTTGCCATCGTTTCCCAATGTTTTTATCAAAATTAGAAATTCACTATTTTGCCCTGTCAGTTCACCTTTAAGGTTAATGTTGGAGCATGTTCTTCAAAACACTTGAATGAAAACTTGCCAAAACTCATACATCATTTGTTGAGCATCGCCTTTATTTGCTATGAGTATCTGCTTCAGGTCAGAGATTCTACTCCGAAGTTAATACTCGGGACTCCATTTCATTGAACTCATTTAGGGCATGTGCCCCACATTTCGTTAGGATAAGTACTTCCTGATTTTGTATTAACAGGCCCATCGTGATTGTAAGTCGTGATGAACATTAAATAATGCCTGCACTTGACTTTGCATGATTGGAAAGGAAAATGCGGCTGTTTTCGGGGTATACATTGAAATATCTCTATAATGCCTCCCCTAATAAGGGTATATTCCCTTATAAAGTACCATTGTTATCACCCCTTGATATTTCCCGTGTAATTGCAAACCATGTAAAGGCACCCCTTGTAAAGGCAGTTAGTTCCCTTATAAAAAACAGTTTTGGTCCGCCTGAGGCTAGAAAATTAATTTTTATAAGGGCAGCAACACCCTCTGTGGCTTAATTGGCTGAAACATTGTAACGGTCGTCGTGAACTATCACCGCCACCCCCGCGATAATTCGGGTGATTAAGGATATTTTGGGAACTTTTGCCAAAGTTTTAACAAAGACCAGGATGTTGGTTCGATCGCCCGTTGGCCATCTGGACCTCGATGGTCACCTTGCTGGTGGCGCCTTCTACCTTTTGGCCATTGGTCCATTGCCGGACGATGGTACAATTGGTAGAAGAGGCGTGTTCCCCCATAAGGGACCATTGAGGCCCATTGGAAAATTTACTAACTAAGAAGCAGCTTGGTGGGCATTAAAAGCCTTTGTTCACCATGTTTTCGCGCTTTCTGATGGTACACCTTTCGAGTAAAAGTGCCATCGTTTGTTCAGGAAAGTTTCCCTTCTTCGTTTGTTCGACGAAGTTTCGTCGATGGTTGGTAGAATTTAATAAAGGAATAATTATTATCAACGAAGTGGTTTATTTCATGGCAAGTGTGTCACAAAATTTTGAGCCCGTCCGGGATCCCTTTTAAATAGGGGATCTCCACCTAGGTCCAACAAAAAGGTAGGACTAGTTTAGGGGTGTTTGCGTTTTTTTCCGAGTTTTCGAGTTTCGAACGTTTTCCGAGTGCAATAAATTACCGTGGGAACTATGGCGGACCAAGGAAGCGGTCTGAATTCAACTGTACCCTCCCAAAGGGCTGCTAGAGCCGAAGCGCAGGAACGCACGACGGCTGTCGCCCGTCAAAAGGACTGGGCCACGCATGCGGCCGTTTGCGATGCTGTCTCGGGAACGGCAAGGAGGCGCTCTTGACGAACGTAAACACGGCTGGGAGCGGGAAACGGCATGCGCTTGTGGAATTAAATGATGAACGCCGATCCGAACGATCTAACATGTCCTCGGAATCGGTGACGCCTCAGATGGCGAATGCGATCTTACACTTTGGAGTGTCGTCTGCTAGCTTGAGTAGGCCTAGTTCAGTTAGGAGTGCTTCTGCAGCTCCTGGTGTCCACGTTTTGAATTAAATTGGAAGTGTAGGTGAGCGAGCTCGGAGCTAAATTCACCCCAACTGAGTTCAACTCCGATTAGCTCAGTGTCTGTGGTACCCAATAGGATGAATAGACCAGCAACAAGGCCACCACGGTCCGTGCACATGTTGGCACAACTTCTTGGTCTTCGAGAGGTTTGTACTCCAGATTTTGTTGCAAGGGTGCAGGAGATCTGCAGACGTCCTGCAGAAATTGCTGCCGAACCTTTCATCTTTGTGAGACCAATGGATCCCGAGCCTTGACATGAGCCGCTAAGACAGTATTCCTTGCGCGAGTTCGCTCCCGAGGGTTCGCACCATGATAAGATTAATAGAGATATGAAGTTACCTTCTCATAGGGGAGTTGGTGGAAAATTCATTGATGACTTCTTGACTTCGCTGAGGGAGTATGGTGGTTCTTGCGGGTTCAGCGAGTCTGATTTTATGATGTCAGTAGTACCAACGGCTCTACGAGAAGCTAGGATGTGGTGGGATTTTAAAAGAGGTTTTCAACATTGGGACCAGTTTAAGACTGCAGCATTCAGTACCCGTTCCTTGCTGGAGGACTACCGAGACACCCTCTTCCGCAAGCTCAATCTCCAAACACAGAGAGATGAGGAAGCTCTAACCACGTTCATCTATGCTGTTAATGCTTATTTCAGGCGAATTTTGCCGGGCGCTATGGATGCGGAGATTATTTATAAGATTAGGAATCAAGCTCACCCACGGTACAAGACTCTGCTAGTGGGTACGAGATTCCACACTCTTGGCAAACTAAAGGAAGCGGCTGCAGGATTGGATGCCACCCTGCTTGCCATGGATATGTATGTTGCACCGTTACCTGCGAGTGAGTTATTGGACCCCGCGTTAGGTTACAACCCACCGAAGAGAGCTGCTAGAGTGCCGGAAAGAAATCGCTAGCAAGGAACTGAGCGACAACAAAGGCGCGACAGAAGCCAAGGTCGTGATAGAGGCCAGATTTGACATCAACACCATCAGGACCGCAGACCATCGCACCAGCAGCAACCAGCTGCTCGAGGACCAACGAGACCACCGTCCGTAAGACATAATAATGCCAGACCCGCTACCCAACAGGTACAGGTCACTGGAGGCACCGCAGGTGCAGAACCAATTAAAACCCCCCTGCTGCTCCGAATACCCCTGCCATGATTGGAGCGATTCCAAAGGTTGCTGCGGAACCGAGGAGGTTCAATTGTTGTAACTGCGGAGAAGAAGGGCACTACGCCAACGTATGCCCAAAGGAGGTGCCAAAAAACTAGACTCGCCGGAAGCCCCTACCACAGAGGGTTGCGGCCAGGTCTTTGCTTCGGAACCTGGACCATCAGAGGAACCCCGCAAGGACTTAGCGGTGGACGACAACTTGAAGGAAGCCAAGAGGACATCGTACCGAGGATTCTTCGGACAGCTGTCTGAGGACAAGGTACCCTTGTTTAATATTGTTTTAGCTGGTAGACCTGTGCAGATCCTCATCGACCTTGGAGCCTCGGATTGTAT
The DNA here is from genome assembly GCA_031546965.1 of Dysgonomonas sp. GTDB lineage: Bacteria > Bacteroidota > Bacteroidia > Bacteroidales > Dysgonomonadaceae > Dysgonomonas_A. The sequence goes on along the minus strand of JAVBJR010000563.1, from coordinate 8,961 downwards.
CATCAACTTGGAGATTTGCAGGATAATGCCAGCATCAAGATCGACACAGCGAGACCTATAGGGATGGAGCTAGTCGCTGGCGAGACGATGGCTTATGGCGAGACTTTGATCAACTGGGCCGGAGGTTGGAACATCCCGAACTTCATAGTTGTGTCCGGCGCCAATCAAACAGTAATTTTGGGAAGAGACTTTTTGCAGGGAGCTGCTCTTGTTCTAGATGTGGAAGCAGGTAAGTTGACCTCTAGAAAAATTCCAGAAGTTGTAACCCCCTTCGAAGCACCTATGCGAGCTTTTTCAGCTCGAGTAATTGAGATGGACGAGTGGCGTGGACGAGTAGATATCTCCAACTGCATGGCTGTGCACAAGCATTGGCTGTTGGGACTGTTTGAACACTACCTCGACCTGTTAAAATTCAAACCGGGCTGGAGCCGTAGGTGTTCGCCACAGGATTCGCACTATCGACCCCCCCCCTGCTTGTTCAGCTTTCAGGCCTGAAAACGCTGCCAAGAGGAGACTGGTCGCACAACATCTTTCTGATTACCTAAAATGCAAAGCTATTGAACGTTCTTGCTCCGCTTGGAGGTCTTCGCCGGTGGTGGTACCGAAACCTGATGGAACTTCAAGATTCGGCGTAGATTACCGGTAGGTCAATGAACTCACCATACCCGACAGCTACCCCATGCAGAACATCGAGGACATCCTCTCGCGGTTGGGTAAAGCTGAGTGGTTTACGGTGTTGGATTTGGAGAAGGGGTTTTTTCAGATTCCACTATCTCCAGAAGACCGGGAGAAAACAGCATTCTCCACACATAAAGGCCTCTTCCAATTCACAGTAATGCCTTTTGGACTCCGCAACGCACCGGCCACATTCCAGCGATTTATGGATGCAGTACTGGGTGATGCTGCAAGGAAGTGGGCTGAGCCATTCTTCGATGATGTCATCATCTACTCCGAGACGATGAAGGATCATCTAGAGCATTTGGAGGATGTCTTTGGTAGACTTGACCGCGCAGGACTACGTATAAACGGGGACAAGGTTCAACTCTGCAGGCAGAGACTCAAGTTCCTCGGACACGTTATCATGCCGGGCATGGTCAAACCAGATTTGAAGAAGATAAATGCTATTGCTAATTTTCCTGAGCCTTGTAGTAAGAGAGCAGTCCAACAATTCCTCGGACTGTCTGGCTTCTAGCGAAAGTTTGTGAAGGACTTCGCTATCATCTCGAAGCCCTTATCGGACTTGACGAAGGATGTCCCATGGGAGTGTACCCCGGAAGCACACGATGCTTTCCATACTTTGAAAGATTTGCTGGAGAACGCCGCAGGTGTGAAACTTCCAGATGGATGCCTCCGGAGTAGGACTAGGAGCTGTGCTGATGCAGGAGCACGTGGGCCAGACGTTTCCACTCTATTTCGAGAGTAGAGGGTTAACCCCGGCCGAGAGGAACTATTCAGCTCCACAACTTGAGTGTTTGGCTGTTGTATGGGCCGTACGGAAGATTGCGCCTTACATCGAGCACACTCACTTAAACGTAGAAATGTATTACCAAGCTCTGCGATGGTTGCGCACCTTGACGGATCCAGTAGGACGTTTGGCGAGATGGGCATTGCGACTTCAGGAGTTGGATTTCACCGTTAGTTACCGTCCTGGGTGTACTAATCTCACTGCTGATGCCTTATCTAGAAACCCCGTCAATGTTGCCAACGAAGATGCGCCAGTGGTGGTGAAAACGGCGGCCGACATAGTAGAGGATGATATCCCATACCCTTCTAGAGAAAGGTTCATCGAAGGACAGCAGTCTGATCAACTGTTGAAGCTCGTAAGTATGTTCCTTGCAAGTCAAGAACTGCCTCAAGATGAGGTGTTAGTGGGCAAAGTCAAAGATTTTGCAGAGGGTTGTCTACTATAGTCTTACACAGGGTTAGAGGGGAGCAATGGGGTCTATGGAGGGCGTGTCATCAAACCAGTTCCCTATGAAAAAGGCATGAATTCCATGAACAAGGGGGTGTGATCTGGAGGGTGGGTCCAAACTTGCATGGTGCTAATTGCTCTTCCTGGCTCAACTCTTCCAGGAATTAAAGTAGCCTTGAAAGGGAACTGGTTTGAAGACACGCTCTCCATAGACCCCATTGCTCCCTTCTAACCCTGTGTAAGACTATAGACCGTGGACTGATTCTGAAATACTTCCCACCAACGGACCTCGACGAAGTCTCGCAAAACGAAGTGTCAAAAGTCGTTGTTGCTGAACCTTTAAGATTCCCTCTAATTAGGCTTCTTCATGACACAGCCTTCACTGCGCAAGGGGGAGGTGCGAAGACCTTGGAAAGGGTAGCACGTCAGCATACCTGGGTTGGGATGTGACGAGACGTGCAGAAGTACTGCAAGGGCTGTGAGGATTGTAAGCTGTCGAAGCCATTAAACAGACCTCCAGTGGGCTTAATGCAACACACCAGGGCACCAGGACAATGGTCAATCCTAGGAATGGACCTGATGGGACCGCTGACCCAAAGCAACAGGAATAAGTATTTGCTGGTGGTTGTAGACTATTTTACGAAGTGGGTTTTGATGTTTTCTCTGCGATACGCCACGGTTTCATCAATTGCGGAATGTATGTTTAACTTGTGATGTAGGATGGGTTTTCCAGACGTTGTTTTGACAGATAGAGGGACCCAATTTAAACCTGAGCTCCATCAGGAGATGTGGACAGAACTTGGTGCGAGGGCAAAATACACCCGCAGACCAACTTAACAGAGAGGATAAATAAGATCATGGTCTCCAGCCTGAGGACCTTTACGGAGCAGCATCAGCACTGGGATAGCAGACTTCAGGAGTTAGAATTCGCTATCAACACAGCTCAGTAGGAAAGTACAAGATTTGCTCCGTGCCAGCTCGTCTTTGGACGAATGCTCCAGTATCCATGGAAGATGGATGAGGCAAAATTGGATGAACTGATCCTTCCGAACGACAACGATCTAAAGGATTACACCACCGACCTGCCTATCCGTCTAGCCAAAGCCTTCCAGTCTGTCCGTGAAAACTTGGACAAAGCTGCCACCAGACAGAAGAAGCATTATGATAAGTACCGCACTACCTATACTTACAGGGTTGGAGATTTGGTTCTGCGAGAAACCAACGTGCTGTCAGATGCTTCGAAGAAATTCTGCGCGAAATTGGCTCCTAAGAGGGAAGGACCATTCGAAATTGCCAAGATGATCCCGGACAACGTTGCATTGCTGAAAGAACCTAATTCGGAAGTCGAATTAGGAACTGTTCACATTTGTCAACTGCCTGCGTATCATCCACCTGTCATGCCTGATTTGCCGCATATCCCTCCAAAGACGTTGAAGCGAGGACGGCCACCAGGAAGGAAGAAATATAACTTACACAACCTTGGTGAGTTGATATTTTCTTCTTTGTTGATTTTGTTGTTTTCCTGCGAAGTTTTTACCTTAAAGAGAAAAGTTGTAGTAAATGGTTAATTGGCATTCCGAGTTCGGAATGTGGTTTTCCTACTTACCTGTGCGACAGTAGATGCTGAAAGAGGGACTGACTGGGAGTAGTAGTCTCGAGGTGAACTGGGTTCACGGTTGTTGTTGTTGTTATTTTGTTGGATGTTGTTTCCTGAAGTTTAAGGAAGTTGCGGACTGAAAGGGTTACCATGGTCCCTCAATGCTGCGAAGAGATGATCTTGATGATGCTGCGGATGCTGCGAAGTTGCTGATTCTGTTGCTGAATCTGGCTGTGCTACGTTTGGGTGTTAGAAATGATGTTCTATTAATTTTGGGTGTTACCCGAATTTATCCGGAAATTGCGGATTCATTCCTGGTATTTAAGTCCAAATTTCTGCGAAGAGCATACATACTTACAAGGAAATTAGAGTACTTGATAAGATGCGGGTGAAGATACAGGAGAAATCCTTGAATTTTAGCGAAATTGCTGTAAATTCTATAAGAGATGGTGGTGGTTCTGTAAAGGTGATAAAGCAATTTATAAAAGGGGTGAAATCGGATACAAATCTGTAATTAATCCTGATTTATAATTGCAGAGCTAATTTACTTAACTAATTGTTGTGGTCGGATAGTAGTAGATGGCGCCATCAGTCGTAAAGGGTTTAGTGAGGGTGACATCGTTTCAATGGCGGTCGAATCGGCTCTTTTTACGGTGACGTACCGAAAGTTCCGTTTTACCGAACGAGTTGAATTAAAAATGGCGTAACACATGAATCCGAGTTGAAACAGAAATAAGTATCATCTTCCGGTATCGAAATTTGAATTCATTTCGCTCTTTCGTTGTTTCCTACGCTAAACACATCGCTTCGAATGTTGTTTCATCGTTTGTATTCCTCTGTCGCTTCTGCGGTTTCGATTCACGAAATGCGCTTTCTGCGAGTAAAAATGCGTTCAAAATTTGCATAAAAATTGGTTTTCATCTACCTGCTGGTAGCGTGTGCCGGTGACTCGACGTTTCGATGATTTTCGATGCTTTGCCGACTTCGCTGCTAACTCGGTGAAATATCAGCTTATTCGACGTCGAAAATCGCGACTTTCACCGTTTGCCCGCATGGTGGCCCTAGGCGTAGGGGCGCATGCATAGAGAAAAACCCCTTGCCGTAACCCTTCAAGTTTGGAGCCTGTTTGGAGGCTAGAGTCTGATGTCCGAATCTTGCCACTTCTAAAACCCTCTAATGGACTTTGCCTGGTCACCTGATGCGACGATTGTGACACCGTGGTGTCCGATACCTCCACCGATGGCGCTGTGGGACCTAGTGGTGCTTCTGTCAACGAATGCAAAAACTTCAACTTTATGACAAAACTTTTTATGCTTATTCACATCGAGTGTTTTACGAGATTCTTCGAGTTCTTTGTTCGCCGAGTTTCTTTGTCCACCCAGCTTATGTGCGAAGATGCCTTCGATTCGAGGTGGCCATCGAGGAGGTGGTGATCGCCGTTACCCACCAAGATACGACAGACCTTTTAAGATGTCCGACGTTCGTGCACCAGTTCATAGCGAAAAGGAGTGCTTTTCCTGTGTTGAATGTGTGCGCTGGATGAGGAACAATGGCAAGACCGATGTTCCGCTGTCGCAACCACCATCCGTATGGTCATCCTGGTGCCATCTTCGAGTACCAGCTGGTCCAGGACTGCATCGTTCCTCTCCCTCTGGGCATACTTTGCTCAATGTTCCTCGCCGAGTTTCACCAGCTGTCTCCTGCGCAGGTCACCGAGTACGAGGCGAAGTCCAAGGCCAAGTCCATCACGCAGCCAGGTACTCGAAACGTGCCGTTGTTGGCCGCCGCCGCTGCTGCTGGCCCTACGCGATCGGAGGTGTTCACCGCATCGCAGCCACCACCAGCTCCACCACGTACAATCTCAGCCGCAGAGTAATTGGCGATGTCGTCAGCGGAACAAGCTGCCTTCGATGGATCGGCGTCTTCGCCTCCGAAGCCTTCGATGTCAGCAGCTGCTCGCTCCGTGGACATGAAAGTCGTCAACCTCCTTCCTGCGGGTATGGCTGTTTCCAATCATCCACGTTACGTTCTAGGCCACCCGGAGTCACCACCGTCTCCTCGGAATGAAAGTGTTGCCGCTTCCGTTACGGCTGCCCTCGCCATTGCTGTTTCTGATCCGGCCACCCCTTCAACCCCCACTGCTGGTCCGTCGTCGGACAGTGGTGCGCAGGGTGGGGCGCGGCACAGGAGAAAGGTCCACAAGCCTCCTGCGGTCGCTCCGGAGGACCGTTCGGTGTGTGCGCCGGTCAACCCTTCTCTGCATTTCGCCCACGACGATTCACCAAGCCTCCGTATGATGAAGAGGCTGCAACAGCGTAGGCGCTCTTTGGTTGTCATCGCCGAGCAGTTCAGGGCACCGAAGTTCGTCTTCACCACCACGCTTCGGGCAGTTATCCGCAACCCCAGTGTTTGTCCTACCTCATCCTTCGCTGTCGAAGGAGGAACCAGGGCCTCACGGCAAGATGGTGCGAGGTTTTGGCTGCCAATAGGAGGAATGGATGTCGGCGGAGGAAGCCTGGCTGACCGGGAGTTGTTTGACTCGCTGTTGGCGCCCTCCTTTGCCCTCTAGGACGAGTTCTGTGACTCCGTCTACCCCAAAGAGGATCCAGATGCTCCACTGCTGCCAAGTGAGCCCTGGTGTGACAGGCCCTGTGCTCCGATGCCGGAAGCTGTGGCCGCCGCTGCTGCTCCTCGTCGTCGCCCTCCTCCAGTTGCCATGTGTGGAATTCCGGTGGCGGATATTGTGGACGTTTTTTGTCGCGCCCTCGAGCTGAGTGCCCTCAACTGAGATGGTGTGGTCCCCGAGCCGGTCATCGCCACCTTGGTGTCGACTGTGGCTGCTGGTTTGGCTGCTGCCGCGTCTCCTGCTCCGACTTCCTCTTCGCCTTCAGACCAGGACCGGTCCGATGCCTTCATGGAGCCGGCTGCGCCTGTTGCTGCTGCAGACTCCGGCTCGTCTTCTTCCTCTTCCTCTTCGGAGGCCACCATGGCCCGATCGCAGGTCGAAGTCGTGGTCGTCGCTGCGGACATCAATGACGAGGAGGGGCCACCCTATTCGCCAATGTGCAACGAGGTGCCAGTTCCGGAGAGTCCGTCGCCGGAACCTATGGTTATTTCCCCGTTGTCTGGGTCACCTCTGGACTTGGTGGACGCTTCCCCATACGCGGCTCTTCCTCTGGCTGAGGCTATGGACACTCCGTCGCTGGACCGTCCTGCCTCGACCTCTTCTCCTGAAGACCGCTGAGTTTCGGGTCTTGTACATTTTGGTTTTGGGCTTGTGGCGCTCTTTTTCGTTTTGCGCATTGTTCGGCGCTCTTTCTCGTTTTGCGCTGGTGGCGCTGTTGTCGTCTCGCTGGTTTTGGTTTTGGGCTGTTTTCCTTTGTTTGCTTTTGGGCTGTTGCTCCTAGTTGTGTTTGCGAGTTGTTGCTCGGATCTGTTCATCGTTCGTTTTTTCCCTCCCATGGCCGCTTTGAGGGGGGAGATGTAACAGTCGTGGTCAACTCCCACCGCCACGCCCGCGATAATTGGGGCGATTAAGGATATTTTGGGCACTTTTGCCAATGTTTCAACATAGACCAGGATGTTGGTTCGAGGGCCCTTTTGCCATCTGGACCTCGATGGCCACCTTGCTGATGGCGAACTCTACCTTTTGGCCATTGGTCCGTTGTCGGACGATGACCCAATTGGTAGAAGAGGTGTTTTTCACCCGCAAAGGGACCATCAAGGCCCATTGGATAATTTACAAACTAAGGAGAAGCTTTTTGGGCATTAAAAGGCTTTGCTCACCATGTTTTTGCGCTCTCCGATGATACACCTTTCGAGTAAAAGTGTCGTCGTTTGTTCAGGGAAGTTTCCTTTCTTTGTTTCTTTGACGAAGTTTCGTCGATGGTGGGTGGAATTCTAATAAAGGAATAATTATTATCAATGAAGTTGTTTATTTCGTGGCAAGTGTGTCACAATATATGCTCAAAAACTTTTTAGAGACGAGATTATCCAGTGTTCCTTTAAAAAATCAACCTTTTAAGCATTTGAAAGTTATACATTCATTAATTTGCTCACAAAGAGTGTTTCATTAATATGACTTAAAAGATTTAAAGGTTATTGCCTTATAAGAGCGTATCCATATAAGGGACAAAATATTGAATCCCATGGGGTTTGTTATAGAGAGATTCCAGTGTGGTGTGGCATATTATAAATGACTGTTTTCCCAAAAAATTTTAAGTCAAACCGTGGACCTTTCGAAATTTTGGGGGGTTCACGTGAAACACCTGAACCCCCCCCCCCCCACCCTGGTTATGGGCCTGGCGATGTAAACATTGCCAGTTGTCTGTAAATTAGATGCAAAGTGCACACAATGCAATCCACATCAGTGTTGCTTTGACATACAGCAAACCTGTGGAATTTTCGAACTTACACGTTGATATCAGATATATCCCTTACAAAAAATACCTCAGTTAAAAAAAACTTATGTTTTACAACCCACCATTTTATGGGACAAACTGCAGTTACAAATACTGTAGTTTCCTGAAAATTACTGGAGTTTCAAATAACGGTTCTGAACTGCAGTTTTCATTAAACTGCAGTCATATTCACTGCAGTTTGTCCCATAAAATGGTGGGTTGTAAAACATCAGTTTTTTTAAAAGTGGAGTTCCCCCACAACTGCAGTTCCCCCGCAACTGCAGTTCCCCCGCAACTGCAGTTCCCCTGCACCTGCAAATACAACTGGCTAAAAATTGCATTTATTTGCTGCTTGAAACAAACATTGAAAATAACCATGCGGATAAACATGCAGTATGGCAATGGAGTGCAAGAACAGGCTATCTAGGGCGAGGCGAACACAATCCCAGTGTAAAAGTGAGGTTTGACGCGGTGGGGCACTGAGGTATGCTTGGACGCCAGGCAGAGGCCCCTGGAGGTTTGGGCGCCAAAACAAAATATCAAAATAAAAAATAAAAGTATAGGTGACAAATGTATTTATTACTGTTTCCAAATCATACAGTCTGAAATTACGAGTATGTAAAACTTGTCTTACATTTAGCGACAAAAAATGGAAATTGGCAATTACTTTATGCATAATTGAATTTCACAACAAAAATTATTTTTATTATTTGTTATGTATCAATTACTGACAATCATAAAAATAATGTGTTGTGAAATGAAATTATACATAATAAAAATTGTACTCGTAAATCAAAACATTGCTATAAAACTAAAATGAAATAAGTAGTAATTAATGATAATTATCAAAATAATGTTGTACAATTAAATTATGCAAAACCCCATATGTGGTTGGTCTGCCTTTTTTATCGCTAAGTATAAGACAAGTTTTACAAACACATAATTTCAGACATTTTATTTTGATATTTTGATTTGGCAACCAAACCTCCATGTGCCCAATGCCCAGCACGCCATGCCCATACCGCAGCGTCCGACCCTCTGCACCCGAACTG
>JAVBJR010000193.1:0-2632 GCA_031546965.1 Dysgonomonas sp. | reverse complement strand
TTGCACTGCACAGAGAAATCACTCCACTTCAAATTAACAATGAAAACATCACCTAAAGGGTCTCCCTTAAGCGACTGTCAATCGTTTTTAAGCCCCTCTTTGCATATCTCCCAAAGCTCATCTGCAACGTTATCCAACATGTAATTAATGCAGTGAAGCACTAGACCCCTTTCCATATTGCAGGCCTAGCTGTCAAAGAATCCAAAATAGTGAAGTGTACCATTGTTTGCCCACTCTAAAAACAGATGCTGGAGTTAAGAAGAAAAGTATTAAGTGCGTGGGAAAGTTATTCACATGTGCCATATACCAGGCTTGATGAGATAAATTAATGTAAACCTGAAAATGAAACTTGAGTGGTGTTATTAATGGTGTAAAAATGTGCATGGTTAGCTATAGGGAGGTGTAACTAAAATGGTGTATATGCCTTATTGCTAGTGGTGAAAGGTGTTATCACACTCCTTAGTGTTCCACTGATAGGTCTAATATATGATCATATAGCTGTTGGAACGAGAGGTGAGACTCTGAGGGATGAGATTATGACGAATGCTACTCTCCAAACAGGGTACCACCTGGCCAACCAGATATGCAGCATAATTCGTACAGGTGGCACCCTGTTTAGAGAGTAACATACGTCATAATCTCACCCCTCAGAGTTCAACTCTCGTGCCAACTGCATGCTATAGCAATAGTTTCACTGAATCTACATTTATACCTAATGGATTAGTACACTTGTATTTCAAGATCTAATGCAAATTCCTTATGTCTAGCTCTTCCATTCAGATTTTTCAGATTTTTATTTAACACTTGATGGCAACATTTGTGACATAATTTAATTGTTAAAATAAAATAATGATATGCTATTGTGCTATTTCATAAAAAATGTTTATTTTCTTTCCCTCCATATCATTGCTATATTTCAAACCAAAGAACATAACTGTGATAATTGTTCATGGGTCATTATAGACCAATGTTTTTGATCTACTTGCAACATTGTTCATACATTAAAGTAAAGTACACCATCAAATCCTTCGGTTGCATTAGATATACATTGAGGAGAGAGATTAATATAATTAAGGGAATAAAGAAATTTGGGAAAGAATGTAATATAAGTACACAAATAATAGCTTAATTGGCACAATGTTCTGAGTGCTGGTCAAAATAATATCACTTATTACAGGTAATAGAAAACCCCATTTGTTATATAATAATATTGTTACTAGCCAATTAATAGCAAAAGTATTAAATAGAAATTAAGAATCAAATCCTGCTTTTCTTATTATTGTTGATCTGAAATAAATGAACTGTGATGTTAGGGTATAGCAATATTTTCTCCCTTTTAGCTTAAATATTCGCAACGATTGTAAACAGGAAAAGCATCATTGGTATAGCATATGTTTTATACCATAAAATACTGTCAACGTAGTAAACAGTTAAAGGCATGATCGGTATAGCACATGTTTTTAGTTGTAAAGCAGTCAAATCTTGGGTCACTAATGTATTTCGCAACGCTCATTATCACTTTAAAAAGGGACGGACCCTCATAAAATATCAATAAGAATGTGTAACTGCGTGGGTGTCAAATGGACAGGTCAAGTGGGGTCAAATGGACCTTATAGGCTAAAAAGACTTTTGGAGGGAAAATTACCTTACAGCCAATTGGTGGTTGATTTTACCTAAAATTGTATAAATTCAGTTGCTTGGGAGTAAACAGACAGAGAGAGAAAGGAGAGTAAAGTTGGAGACCTCAAGAAAGAGCAAGATAACTGTCGGTATTCCCCGCAGTTATACAGTAGGCTGACAGTAACCACTGCAGCCCTTAACAACTACTGTGGGGCCACCGAGAGAAGACAGTTGCCTGAGGCGCAGAGGGGAGGAATGATCCAAATGAAGGGGGGGTGGTATTTGGCTTGCACTGGGCGCCAGAAAACTCCCTGTCAGTGGATGACCATCCCCCCTCCATTTGGACTATTCCTCCCCTCTGCACCCCAGGCAACTGCCTTCTCTCGGTGGCCCCACAGTAAGTGCAAAGTCTGACGGTTATCCCCGCAGACCTTCCACTGTAAGTAAACAAATCTCTAGTAATCCTAAAGGTAGACCTGTAGACCTGTCTTATAGACCCCATATTTAGTTAGTGTTATTCTTGTATTGACTTGTAAATAAATCGATTTCCTTTCGGTACTAAAAATCCCCAAGTTGTTAGTTTATGTGATAGGAGAAAATTCACAAATTAAAGGTAGCAAGACATTACAGAACAATTATATCATATGGAAATAGTCTAAGGTCTTCTATGAAAGGGTTACAAAGCATCAACAACTGTAAAGTTTGTAAAAGCTGATCTTGCTTTCTATTAATATGTAACTACAGTAAAAGGATGAGAACAAGTGAAATAAGCATACAGAGAATCATAGTCACATCAATGTAGCAACACACAAAGGTACCATTGTCAACGAAATCCCAATCAAGGTTTGCAAATCCCTTCCACATGATCAATTTTTTTTCTTCTCCAGAAGCATATGTACACTGGACGATATAGCATTACGAACAATGCAAGTTACTGTACATATTTGAATAAGGGAAGAACAATATTTTAAACATGCACGCCTCCTGTTCATTACGAGTCAACATGCATGGT
>JAVBJR010000977.1:0-4319 GCA_031546965.1 Dysgonomonas sp. | reverse complement strand
TATACTCGGACTGCTGTATCTGTGCGGGTGGAGGGGGAAAGGATTAATCTTGTACTGAGGGGAGAAGCCCCATTTGATAGGCACGTGTGGCCGGCTACCTTTGATTTTTCTCAGAAAAGAAAGGACAGTCTAAGTTGGACGTTTATATAGACTAAAGAGTGCACCTATTAAAATGGGCTTCTCCCCTCAGTACACGTTAATCCTTTCCCCCTCCACCCGCACAGATACAGCAGTCCGAGTATACATGGGAAATATGAAGGTGGGATAAAAGGAGTATTTTTATAAGGGTACGTTTTTATAAGGGATGACACTGGTCTTTAGTGGAAGAGTCTATGTTAAAAGCAGGGTCCACTGTATGATGCCGCATAAAGCAGAAAATGTACTGTATTTTTGTGGCATTTGACAGTGGACCCTGCTTTTAATATAGACTCTTCCAATAAAGACCAGTTTTCTGAGCAAGACCCAAATCACTTAATTGCCTACAATTATCCACTTATGAACACCATGGGCACCCTTCAGGGCAAAGGGATGAAAATGAAAATAGTTAGCTGCAACAGAGTATATATAAAAGTGTATATGAACATAGGGGTATAATTTATTTTTAATTATTTGTTATTTTTCTTTTTTAGAGGGGGGGTGGACAAATTGTTACATAATATCACAAGGAATCGCTACACAGTGTTACAGGGGAGGGAAATATTGATATTTTTGCATTACGTAATATTTGAACAGCCCCTTACCTGCATATAATTATTATTTCGTTTGCGTGGTGGGCTCAGCTGCATCTTGATTCAAAATGTTTCCCCCACAAATTGACATCTTGCTCATAGTTATATGTTGGGTATAATGGCATCTTAAAAATTATGTATTTAAAGGAGAACTGACAGGGTTTTGTAACATACCCTGAAAAGTTCTCAGTTTATAGATATGATGCCTAAAAAACCGTTGATGCTAACGAAAGTTTTGTCAGAATTCGTAAACAAACGTTATTAGCAAATTAGCGTGTTGAATTAGTCACGCCTCGAAGGTGGTTTGGCAAGCTAAATGAACGATACGATTGGCACAGTCATTCGAATTTGGGCGTGGTTGGGCGGGAAAAGGCGTGGTAAATTTGCATACTGACTGAGTCGTCCAATAGGAACAAAGTTGGTCATTTCGCGGCCCAGTTGTAACATGGATCATTGATCAAAAACGGCTGAACCAATAAAATTCAAAATAGTTATGGAGACGCACATTTATATTCTCTCAACATAATTCGTAGTTTCATGAAAATCCGTAATCTAAAAAAATACCCTGTCAGTTCTCCTTTAAAGCTTGGTGGTCGGTTTCCACCGTGAAATGGGTATACTCTATATAGGTTTTAAATTTCTTAATGGCCCAAATTACTGCTAAGCATTCTAATTCGGTTGCACTGTAATTTGTCTCTGCTTTTGTGAGTCCTCTGCTGGCGAAGTAAATGGGTTTCATCTCCTCATCTACGCCCTTCCCCTTAGCTTGTAGCAATACCGCTCCTAACCCAACCCCCGACGCATCTGTTTGGATAGTAAAGGGTTTGTTTAGGTCTGGAAGGTCAGTACCCATAGTGTTTATCAGGGCTTGTTTTATTGTCACGAATACCTGTGTCTGAACTTCGCCCCCATTCCCAAGGAACGTCTTTCCCCAGTAGTCGGGTCATAGGTTTACTGATCTCAGAGTATTTTGGTATAAACCTTCTGTAGTACCCAGCTAAACCTAGGAATTGTTGAAGGTTTTTTACTTTCTTGGGTGTTGGGAAATCCCTAATAGCGGTCACCTTGTCTGCATTTGGTTTTACATGTCCGGGAGAAATAATGTGCCCAGATATTTTATTTCCTGCACGCAAACCTTGATTTTATTGGGGTGTATAGTTAACCCAGCTTCCCGTAGACGTTTCAACAACTCTTTTATGTGTAGCAGGTGTTCCTCAAGAGTTTCTGAGTAAATCAGTAGATCATCTATAAAAGCTTCTATAAACTTCCTAATAATGTCCTCCATTTTCTCGTCTATAAATCGTTGGAAAGTTGCCGGTCCATTTCGGACTCCAAAGGGCATTACGTTGTATTCATACAACCCTTTGTGAGTGTAGAAAGCAGTTTTTCCTTTGTCCTCTTCGTTCATTGGAATTTGGTGGAACCCTTTCTCTAGGTCTATTAGGGTAAAGAATTTCGCTTTTCCTAATCTCATGAAAATATCTTCGACATTTTGCATCGGGTATTGGTCTGCTACGGTCCGCTCATTCATTTCTCTGAAGTCTACACAGGGTCGAAGAGTCCCATCTTTATTAGTAACCAGCACTATGTTTGCTGCCCAGGGAGATTTAGACTTTCTAATAATACCTTTACGGATGTAATCATTTATGAGTTCGTTCAGGATCTTGATTTTAGCGGGGTTCATTGGTCTGAATTTTTGTGTATATGGTCGGTGGTCCCCATTGTTGATGACGTGGGTTACCCCTTTGGCACTCCCTGCTGTGAATTTAAAAGTGTCTAAATTCCCTGCTAGAATTTTGGTTAGTTTGGGTTGGAATTCTACCGGGCATTTTGAATTTGAAACCACACCCTCCCAATCTTTTGGGGTCAGCTCCACTCGCATGCAAGTGACAGTAAAGGGAATATTCTCGCCAGGTGCTTGTACCGACGTCCACACCCCCTTGCTTAGGTCGGTCACTATCTCCGCATCTCTGAGGATATCTCTTCCTAAAATCACTTCCTGCATACTTTTGGGGATTACTATGAACATTTGCTTCTTGTAGCCCCCAACCCACCTCAATTTGAGTTTAACCGTACCCACTGCATCTGTGGCATCTGTTAATTGGCTCAATTTCAATTTCTTGGAGGTGTCGAGTCTCACGTTCGGAAATTTGTCACAAAAGTCTTGGGAGATAATACAATGTGAAGCCCCTGAGTCCATTAGTGCTACCACCCGTTTACCTTCTAAGGTTAAGTTCATCAGCGGGGTTTTATCTTCAGATAGGGTACCACACATCCCTCTAAAGGCTGTAAACTTTAAAGTGTTCACCTCTCTCTCTTCTAACTCGTCTTTCTCTCTCTGTTTAGTCTCCTCCTCCTCAAACTTTCTCCTGTATTGTCTAAAATCCTCTAACTCTTGCTCAGACTCAACGTGTTGCGCCACTCTTTCCCAATCAACTTCCACCATTTCTAATTCCTCTAAGAGGCCTCTCATTAATGTAGCTGTGTCCCGGGTGGAATCCGCAGAGCTACCTCCTAGTTTTTTGGGTTCGAGGGGAGTCTCATCATATTTTGTTTTGGGCATTCCCTTGCAAAGTGGCCCTCTTCCCTACAGTTAAAACAGTGGGTCCACCTTGGTTTCCCATCAGGCCTGACTGGAGCCACTTTTTCCCGGACGAGGGTAGAGGGATTTTCTTGAGGGTAAGGAATTGGTTCTCTATTTCCCCCAGAGACTCTAACCATTTGGTTTCCCTGGTTACCCTGTTCCTCCCTCCTGGGGTTTTTTGTGTTGGGACCTCCCTCCTGGTTATTTCCAGAGTTCGCCCGCTTAGTTTGCCATTTCTGGGCTTTCATCTGTTGTTTCAAACTCCTATTCTCGTGTCCTTTCCCCTGGTGGAGGTTTTGGTTAGTCATTTGTTTGGGTAGGGGTTGTACATTTGGCTGGGTATTTTGCCTTTCAAGGGTCTCACCCCTGGGTTTCGAACTATGCCACCCTAGGGCCGATTCCAGCATTTTCTCTGGGGGTTGAGGCCTCTCCCACTCCTATCGGTAGGTACCTACAGCAGCTTCATAGATAGGCGATTGAGCTACCATGTCAGCGACAGAACTGAAGGGAACCCCTATTAGGACACTCAAAAACTTTTGGTTCAACTTACGTTTAATGCGGGTTACTTTGGCTACCTCTGTTGCGTTAGGGTCTACTATTCTATAGAATAATGCAATTGCATGGATGTAGGACAGCAGAGGTTCATCCACGTCTTGGAACCTCTTTTCCAGTTCGGACCTCATTAGATCAGCATATTGGAGGGGCAGGAAAGCCTTTATTAGTCCATGCGTAAATGCATCCCACTCTCGGAATCCCTGTTCGTACCCCCACCAGTTCCTGGCCGCATTTTTTAAGGTACTGGGTACTACCTGGGTCATGAACTCTTCCTCTGAATAGCCCCCAGCTATTGCGTACTCGGCCAATTTCTCTATAAACTCCATTAAGTCTACAGGAGGAAATCCACTATGACTTAGTAAACTCAGTTGTTTAGGGATTCGGCTTTGGGATCCCCTAGGGGCGAACTGCACAGCACAACCCGCTAGTGCTATCCCTATTTCAGGGAAAGG
>JAVBJR010000061.1:0-3557 GCA_031546965.1 Dysgonomonas sp. | reverse complement strand
CATACTCTTGAACTTCTGGTCACACATGCCGTAAGGGCACTCGAAAACCTTATTGGGCATATGACTGGCCAAGTGTCCATCCAGGGCACTTCCCGAATAGTAGTATTTCTCGCAACCGGGGAACTTACACTTATACAACTTTTCCAAGCCCGGATTCAGTTCCCGCTCGGGGGCCGGCAGCAAATCGCAACGTTCCTCTTGCTGCCGTTCGTTGAGGTTTACTTCCTCATGCTTTAAGCGATGATGCCTGGCCATTTTCTTCTTGCAGTTGAACACTTTGAAACAGGTGGGGTAAGGGCACCGTACCATCACATCACCATGCACACGTTGGTGACTCGTACAGTCCTTCCGGGCTTTGAACGTCTTACCGCAGCCTTCGTGAGGGCACCGGAACGTTCTCTCGCCAGTGTGGCACCGGAAATGCATCACAAAATGCGACTTGCTGTTGAAACGTTTTCCCTTACGTTTGCAGTACTTCCATCTACATGCGTAACCATCTAATTTGCACGCGTTCATATGGTCTTCGTTGAAGTGGGACACGAGTTTGGCGATGGATGTTAACGCCTTTCCGCATTTTGTATTGGAATTTGTCCTATTCGGTTGCAACCAGTAGCAAACCTTGGAAAACAATAGTGTGCATTTTAGGGAACATGTCAATAGTGGGAACCTATCTATGGTGGAACTGGGTGGAACCTGTATATGGTGGAATACTGGACTTTTCGTTCAACAATCAACAGCGCGATTTACTTTATTTCATAATAAAACTTATCTATGCTGGGAAAACCTGTCAATGGTGGAAAATAACTATTTTAGGGATCAATCCATAGATGATGTGCGTCGGTAGTAACTCCGCCCCTTATGACGTTTCGCTAAAGGCTGCGTTTATAGGAGCACAGCAAATGTTTGATCTGACCTGCAAATGCAAATTCGTATTATATGCGGGAGACGTCATCACAACAAAGATGGCGGCAGGTGGTAACAACGAATTTGGCCTATTGGGTTGATTAGGCCCTTTGGGATTGCACTCAATGTGCCTACTCTGCACATATGGGCCCTTTGGATTCTATTAGGACCATTACTCTCTTTTAGGGCCATTAGGCCCATTGTAATCTATTGGGGCTATTGGACATTATAAAGACTTGTGCGCATTAGGCTTAGGACCATTTGAATTTATACGGGCCATTTGGCCAACTGCTTTCAATGAGGATTGTTAGGCCCTTTGGTTTCACTTGGCATCATGGGGTCTATTGGTCTCAGAACCGTTGGGGCCATTGGTCTCAGTTAGGCCCATTGGTTTCAGTTGGTACCATTAGGCCCATTGGTTTCAGTTGTTACCATTAGGCCCTTTGGCTTCAGTTGGGAACATTAGGCCCTTTGGTTTCAGTTGGGAACATTAGGCCCTTTGGTTTCAGTTGGGACCATTGGGCCCTTTGGTTTCAACTAGGACAATTAGGCCCTTTGGTTTCAGCTAGTACAATTAGGCCCTTTGGTTTTAGTTGGGACTATTATGCCCTTTGGTTTCAGTTAAGTTTATCAAGCTGTGGGAATTGGGTCCATTTGGATTATAGCTGGCAATTAGCTCGATTGCGCAAGTAAAATTGTGATATAAACGCAATATGCAATTTCAATATGCAGCCCGCGAAGCGACAATGCAATCCAGAAATGCAGCTTGTATATGCGATCTGAATGTGCAGGCTGCACAATTGCAGAAAACTACTACATCTTTTAAAAAATTAGCTGTCGAGCGGAACGTGGACAAGAGACGTATAAAATTGTAATTTAAAATGCATGCAAATTCTAAAATTTTCAAATGTGAAAAATTTTATTAAAATACAAAAAACTGATTTGGGGAATTTAAATATTTCGTTTTCGCCCATCCTCAAAATAATATTTCGTGTACCAGATTGAATTTTTTCGAGAAAAAAAAATAAGTACATATTAAAAATACAAATAAATGCACTTTTGGTGAATGGGATGCAATATATATAATTTACCTAGATAAAACATTTGAGCCAATTTCTTCTATGAATTCATATATTATAAGAAATTAATTGAAGTTTTTGATGCAATTCCTCAAAATTCGGCTCAAAAGTGTAATCCAGACGAAATTCATATTTCACAAAATTGAATCAATTAGATGGCTTAAGAGAGTAATTATGTGCTTTTTTTATTGTGTTTTTTGTATTTTTAATAACACTCAGTTTTTTTGGATTATAGTATCTACTTTTCCTAAATCAGTTATTTATTGTTTTAATTTTCCTTGACAAGAAAATACAAATTGTCTATATTGCAGCTTAAGGTTTTGTAAAATTTGCATTTCTGAGCATATGGAAGGGCAATAAAAATGGACACATTTGAAAAATTTTATAATTTGCATGCATGTTAAATTACAATTTATACCTCTTCTGTCCAAATTCTGCTTGTCAGCTAATTTACAAAAAAATGTAGTTTACTGCAAAAAATAAAAACATATTTAATTATATATTGAATTTCCCAGAATTCACGGTAAAAACTACGCATAAAATAATACTAAAAATGTGCTAAAAGTATCACTAGTCCTTTAATAAAATACTACAAGGAACAATTCAGAATGATGCACAGCTGCATCAGAAATGTCATTTTCATGAAAATATTAGTCAAATCGTTTTTCGAGGCTGCGCAATTCAAAGGGCTTCAAATGTAGAATATATACTGATAAAGAGAAAATAATTTGTGAAAAATCGACGGTTAATTTCAACATTTTCATTAAATAAGGTAAAAATCGATAAAATATATTCTGAAATGTAACTGGAAAGCAGTAGTCCTCAAATACATTCCTTTACTGAAATGTTTGACACATAATATATTACATAATCATATCAAATGGCGTATGACTTTTACTTCACATATTCTGTTGCATATAAAATATTCAGAAAATTACGATTTGGCCTCCATAGGAGTTAATTACCTCTTATTTCTCCTGCATGAATATTCATTGAATCTTCATCTCAAAGTCAAACTTATTTTTCAAAAATACAATGATGAAGTTGGATTTTGAGGTCTAAAGTACTGAATATTGTCTAATTGTACTGAATATTGAAATGTTAAGGTTTAATAAGGTATTTTGGTATGTTTTACAGCCAAAATGAATGGTCCATCCAACTAACCTTGTGAGTCAAAGTGACCAACTTCACTGGTCATAGCGACTAACCAATCTAGTCATGGTGACTAACCATCCTAGTCACGGTGACTACCCTCCCTAGTCACGGTGACTAAGCTCCCTAGTCAAAATGACCAACTTTTGACATCAAAGTGACCAACGTATTTGGTCAAAGTGACTAACTTCGTTGGTCAATGTGACTAAGCAAACTAGTCATTCTCAGGACAACGCTTCGACTAACCTAAGTTAGTCATTTTGACCAACTTTATTTTCTCAGTGCAGCCTAACAACCTGGACTTTATATGCTATTTACATGGTTCCCACAGAGTCTGGACAGTTTTAAAAAGTTTTGAAATTCTTAATTTTGTTTTCCAGACCTGGAAAAAGTATTTAAAATATGAATACTTTTGGAAAAGGT
>JAVBJR010000512.1:0-2507 GCA_031546965.1 Dysgonomonas sp. | reverse complement strand
GCAAATAAAACCACCATCATAGAAGCAGCAAGCTATCATAGGTGCAAGTATAATGACTGTTTCGGTCCTAAATCAACGAGCATAAACTGCATTAAGTGCTTTCAACCAACTATATATATCCTATAACATGATCGTTTATCTCTACAATATAGCAAAAGTTTTCCCATTATGCTTATAAATGAAAGTTTTTTTTGTTTTTGGCAAAATGCAGCAGTGTTAATTCAAACAGTCTCAGCAAGTAATTCTCATTTCTAGCATGTATACATAGGTACTAAACCCATAAAATTATATATAAATGCGTAAGTGGAGGAATTTCCTAAAATTCAGATAAAGTTGGGCGCCATATTGGAAACCCAATGGCCCTGTGACCTTCAAACTTCACCTCTTGTCTGTCATTGGTGTATATAGGGAAGCCAATGGGAAGAAAATAAGGCCAAATATAAAAGACGACAGTTTGATATAAAATCATTAATTGCTATACATGTATTTCACTGCAACCATCCTAAAATACCAAACTACATATTAGTGATTTAGAAATTCCCCCTTAAGTTTTGAAATCATTGCAATACTGTTAGAACCGATTGCATTGCAGTAAAACCCATTTCTAATGTTACTCCATATACATAATTGTCAAGGTATAAAACATTGAAATTAACAGAATAATAAATGTAGAAAATTCTTTTTGCTAAATACATATATATTTACATTATTGTTGGATAGTTAGCAGATGCACAACAAGAGAATAACATGCAGCAATTAAGCTAAACCTTGTTCCTATATAGAATAGATATACAAACTTTGAATATTTTGAGGTTCATAATAATTATAATACTACATGTAATAAAAACTACCACCTGATTTTGCATATACAGACATTCCAAAATGTAGTGGATCATTTTATATATAAGTACTACTACATCAAAAACATGATTAACAAGCAGATAGAACAACGAGGCAATTATAGCCCTGAGCCTTAAAAAACATTTAACGTCATCATCCATCGTGAAACTTTATTCACCGAGGATCAAATTAAAATTACGAAATATGAGATAGTAAATTTTAACGGGGGAAAAATGCATCTGAAAATAGTCGATAAATTTTAGCAAAAGGCTAGCTGTAAGTCAAAATCCTGCTTCAATTGGCCCTTAAGCTTTTTCTGAATGTGTATTATATATGTAATATATATGTAATATATCAACCCGAGTAAAGTTAATAGGACAAAAACACATATTTTAGTGTATAAAGACATACAAAATATGAATTAATTTTATGAGTTACCATTCATTATACATCATGTTCTAAATTAATTCAGTGAAAAAAAAGACACTTGAGAAATTTATTATTACAGAAGGATTTAGATGTTTTTTTCAAAGTAACCATTAAGTTTTAAATAGAAAGATAAATACTAGACAATCATTTCACTCTGATAAAATACAGTGCCGGAAAAAATAATAGCAACTCGCAGTTTCTGTGGGTTTTTTGTATTAATTGTCAAAAATATATCACCTAGCCCAGGAATATATATATGCTAAACATTTTACATATTATTGAAGTACATGAATACAGCAACATTTTAAGCACAACTGGTATCAATTTGCTTGAAAATTATTCAACAGAATCATAGTTTCCTCAGGAAAATATAATAGCAACATGCAGTTGCTTTGGGAATCTCAATTTAATGCTGGTGTCAGGCCCTTAATAATTGGTATTAAAACCTTTTGATTGCAATGTTTAGGCATTGAGTCAACAAAGTTAACTACAGTGGTTGCAATGAGAGTTGAGCTCGAAACGCACCCAACCCCCCTAAACGTTAGCGGGTACATTCCATCGAAATGGGAGTCAGACAGGTTTGGTGCAAACTGACCAACAGGTGCAATGGGGCAATTCTTAGAAAACCCCCCATTGCACCTGTTGGTCAGTCTGTCTGACCCCCATTTCAATGGAATGGACCCGCTGACGTTTAGAGGGGTTGGGTGCGTTTCGAGCTCAACTCTCATTGCAACCACTGTAGGGTGTCATGTGGAATTTCATGGTTCCACAGTTCTCAATTTTTAAACTTTTGGCTTCCCCAATGGTAGCCAGTTTCTTGAGTTGCCGGACAACCGTTGACTTATGAATTTCCACCATTTGGGAAATTTCAGTGTTGGAGTGACCACACGACTTCAAAGTCAAAATTGTTGTAGCATTTCTTGGTGTAATGTCGGCTTTTTTTCCCATTTTACAATAAAAGTTGTGAGAGAACTTCATCTTAGGTTCCAACCACACTGAAGTAATGTTGAAAATTAATATGAAAGTGAAACTGAGAGTAATGAGATGCATTAAAACACTGATAAGCATGTCCCTATGGGCCCTGTGCCTTCAGGTAATTCTATTTGAATTTGGCACATTGATGGGAATGCATTCCAATGGTGGATTTCAGGGATGCCACTTTCCATATTCAAGGTTGCTAATATTTTTGCCAGAGGTAAACATTGGTTTTATAAATAATTTTGGTACAAATCAATATC
>JAVBJR010000159.1:0-3481 GCA_031546965.1 Dysgonomonas sp. | reverse complement strand
ACAGTTGTAGCTTGTAGCTAGCTTATAATTGGAAAGAGCATGGTTTAGACTTTATACCTGCATTTATTTTTCCCAGAAACGCCCTAGCGCCACAAAATTTATAGTGGACTGAAGAACAGTGAAAGGCTCAATGCGAGCTCAATGAGTCGCCTTAAAAACAATACAATTATTCTTAGACACAAATTGAGATGTTTTACTGCAGTAAGGAATTGCATATGAAGATTTCAAAAATTTGCTTGTGACAATTAGAATGATGGGGGTGTATAAGGGGATATGAGGGTGGCTACAGTCTGGTGATCATGTAATTTCCCTGAATTTTCCCTGACTTTTTCACATTATTACCCAATTTCCCTGACTTTCCCTGACCAAGATCAATTTCCCTGACTTTTCCTGACTTTCCCTGTCGGTACTAACCCTGTTGTGTAAAGAAACCTATAGCTTTGGCTATAGAGATCTATAGTTTAGTCTAGAGAAACCTACAGTTTTGTCTACAGAAACCTATAGTTTTGGCTATAGAGATCTATAGTTTTGTCTAGAGAAACCTACAGTTTTGTCTACAGAAACCTATAGTTTTGGCTATAGAAGTCTATAGTTTTGTCTAGAGAAACCTACAGTTTTGTCTACAGAAACCTATAGTTTTGTCTATAGTAACATACAGTCACACCTATAGGGAGAGCGCCATTGCTAGTGGTGGAGTGCGGACGTGTGTAACGTGAGCTCCTGGTGTAGGCCTATCGGAAGTTAAGACTAAAGTATCAAAGTGTAGATGGATTGCAGTCAGATTTTATTATATGGTGAAAGGAAAGACGATTGCAGTTGGATTCGAATATATAGAGGAAGGATTGCTCTCATATCTGAATATACAGCGGAAGGATTGCAGTCAGATCCGAATATATACAGCGGAAGGAAAGATATTGGTGACGTGGCAAGATCCAGAACGTGATAATGAGAATTTAAAGAAGGCGGCAGCTTTGTAATACAAAGCTGCTACAGCAGATAAGTACCAATTAAACCAGAATTGCAGTGTCAAGCGGTTGTTAGAATTTGATAAAGATCTGATATCCGAAATATACAGTGGAAGGATTGCAGTCAGATGCGAATATACAACGAAAGGAAAGATATTGGTGACTTAGCAAGATCCAGAACGTGACAAAGAGTATTTCAAGAAGGCGGCAGCTTTGTAATACAAAGCTGCCACAGCAGATAAGTACCAATAAAACCAGAATTGCAGTGTCGGTCGGATGTTAGAATTTGAAAAAAGATTTGACGTAGGTTGGTTGAAAGCTGGAGGTGCAAGGAGAGCAAGCAAAGGAGGGAGGAATGTTACTGAGAAGAGAAGGTGGTCAGTGGGGAATTGAACAGAGGCCAAGGTCAAGTAGCATGTCACAGCTGGGTAAAGAGAAAGCCGACGGAGAGGAAAATGCATTCAAAGGAAGAGGTTCGGATAGATCGCCAAGCAAGAAGAAATCTCAACTAGAAATAGAGGGAGAGGAGTGGGCGTGTAGAGAAGGTGCGAAGAGAAGACGGGAACCCAGTGGCATAGAGGCAAAGCTGGACGATTTTATTGAGAAGTTTAATAGGAGGGAGGACAGAGCCGAGGAATGGGAGAAGAAATGGGAAGAGGCAAACCGGAGATGGGAGGAAGCAAACAGCAGATGGGAGATGGCGGACAAGAGATTAGAAGAGGAAAAGGAACAGAGAGTGAGGGAAAGGAAAGAACTGACACAGCAGTTATGCAATGTCCAACAACAGCTGAAAGTAATGGAAGTAAAAATGGACGAAATGGAAAATCGTAGTAGGCGAGCGAACTTGGTGGTAAAAGGGATCAAGGAAGAAAAGGACGAGTCATGGATACAGTCGGAGGGAAAAGTTTTGGAAGTTTTCGAAAAGCAACTTGATTTGAAAGGTGTAGGAGTGGTGCGAGCACATAGAGTGGGACGGCAGTACGAAGGACGTGACAGACCAATTGTGGTGAAATTTTTGAACGAGAAAGAACGTGCGGAGATTCTGAGAAGGAAGAGCAGACTGAAAAATACGAGTGTATTTATTGAGGAGGATTTTTCGCAACGAACCTGAGAGATTAGGAGATGTTTATTCGAAGTGGCTAAACAAGAACGAGCAAAAGGAAGGCGGGCGATTGTGAGGATGGACAAGATTGAGATTGAGGGACAACGGTTTAGATGGAATACAGACACAAAAGAACTGGAAATAGAGCGACATATGGTGCCAAAAAACGGAGGAGTCGGGAGAAGATGAGGCCTATAAAAATACTAATATGGAACATGGCGGGGCTGAAGAATAAACAGAGTGATTTTTGGAAATTTATTTATAGTTATGATGTTATAATGATGATGGAAACGTGGATGGAAGAGAAAGACTGGAATGTATGGGTGCAGAGGTTGTCAACGGAATTTAATTGGGAGAGGGTGAGCGCTGAAAGAATGAATATAAAAGGGAGAGCAGCGGGTGGAATTATCATGGGAATTAGAAAGATTATAACTGAAGAGGAGCCAAATTTTGTGAGAGGCAGGCAGACATTGAAATGGACTTGGAAGGTCGAAGGGAAAGAGTTGAACTTGATTGCAGTGTATAAAAGGTTGAGCTGGGAGATACTGGAAGATGATATGCAGCAGCAGATGGGAAGTTTGGAAGATAGAGAAGACAGTATGTGGATTGTGGCAGGAGATTTCAACGCAAGAATCGGAACAGAGGAAATTATGGTGTTGGAGGACGGGAGTGAAATAGAGAGAATATCAAGGGATGATGTATGCAATGGGGAGGGTAGGAAAATGTTACGGTGGATGGAAGAAGAAGGGTTGGTGGTTTTGAATGGTTGGTACAGGGGTGATGAAAAAGGAGAATTTACACATATTGGAGAAGGTTATATGCTCAGTGATTGATTATGGTCTGGTGAACTATACAGCAAGAGAGATGGTGGATTGTTTTAAAATAAAGGACAGAATAGAGTCCGACCATATGCCGATGGTGATTAAGTTAGTAGCAAAAGGAGGGAGTGAAGGTGAACAGAGGGACGAGGAAGGATGGTGGCAGTTGCCATACGAGTGGTCAGAGGAGGGCATACACAAGTATCGAGAGGAGTTATTGAGTGATGCAGAGAGACTGGAGCATGGAGTCACAGTGGAAGAAGGGTGGGAGAAGTTGAAGAAGAAAATAGACAAAGCCAGACAAAGGGTGTGGAAGAAAAGAGGGAAACAGAGGGAAGCAAGAGTAAACTGGTGGACAGAGGAATGTTTTGCTGGTAGGAGGGAGCTATGGCGGAAGTTAAGAGAGCTGAGAAGAGGACCAAGGGACAAGGTAGAGGATTCGAGACAGGCATATTTGCATGAAAGGAAGAGGTTTAGAAAGACGTGTGATGATAGTAAAATGAAATGGAAGAAGGCAATGGAACAGGAGGTTAAAAAGATAAATTCAGAAACAGATTTTTGGAAGTTTGTAAACAGAGAAAGGAAAAAGAAAAGGA
>JAVBJR010000991.1:0-7113 GCA_031546965.1 Dysgonomonas sp. | reverse complement strand
CTATCGTGCCCCTTCCTTTTCTGAACCCTGCTTGTGATTCTGGTAATATTTTCCTCTCCTCCACTACCGCATTTAGTCTTTTCTCCAGTATCATAGCATACAATTTATATACTGTGGGTAATAATGATATTCCCCTATAATTTTTAAAGTCACTTCTTTCCCCTGCCTTAAAAATTGGACATATTATTGCTTTCCGCCATTCTTCGGGCATCTGCCCCCCTTCCCAAATTTTGTTAAATAATATTGTCAGCTTCTCTATCAGCCTTCTCGGAGCATACATCCATACTTCGTTTTCAAGTTCATCACACCCTGCTGCCTTATTTTTCTTTAACTTTATTACTCCCATCACCTCATCTATTGTTATTTCCTCCTCTCCTCTTAAAGTCCCATCCCTATCCTCTATTACGTCCTCTTCATTTTCTCCATTCCCTCCTAACAATTCCCTAAAGTATTTAACCCATTGCTCATTCTTTATTTCTACAGGGTCTTCCCTTTGCTTTCTACTTTATTTTCTGACTAACTCCCAAAAAGTTGACTCAGACTTGACCCCTGCAATCTTAGCCTTCCAGCGTGCCTTCTCCTCTTCCTTTTTTCTGTGAAATATTGCTCTCATTTCTTTTTTATTATCAGTATACTCTTTCTTTAATCCTTCTCTCTTCATAATATTCTTTTCGCTCTTAAACTTCCTTAAACATTTTCTTGTCAATCTTTTAATCGCGGTACGTTCTTTATCCCATTATCCCGGATCCGTACTGTTCTGACTATATCTAACACTCTGCCTCACTCTTGATTTATTTATTATGTTCTTTATGTCCTCCCACATGTCGGTTGTTTCCCCTCCCAACTCTTGCATTTCCCCTTCTAAAATTTTGTTCTGATATTCTTCTATCTGCTGCGGTCCCCATTTAAACTTTTCCTTTCCTATTTTTACCTGCTCTTTCTCCATCCTTTCCATTTCTCGTTCACACTTCAATGACAACACTATTGGGTGATGATCTGACATAATACTATCTTCAATTTTAAATTCCTCTATTTCCCTTTTACTCTTCTCATTTGTTATTACATAATCTATAACTGTATTACCTAAGTGCCCTATATACGTCCAATCCCCATCACTTCTATCCAGTTCTCCACCATTCAATATTTGAAGCCCGTTCTCTTCTATCCATTTTATTAGTTGTTTGCCCGCTGCATTACATTCTACATCTTTTATTACTCTTTTCATCTCCTCTCCTCATTCCGATATTCTTCCACCCCTTCTCCTGTCCGTGCATTGAAATCTCCCATAATTACTAAATTTATCTCTTTTCCCTCGATTTCTTCTACCAACCACCCAGTTAACTCTGTTTTCAACTCTTTCCAATTGGCATTTCTATATACTATTATCCAAACCCATTCCTCATTTTTTATTTTCCCCTTGAGCATCATTGTCATACCACTATTTCCATTCCTACATTTTACTACTGTAATCCAGTTCCGTGCCCCACTATTATTCCCCCTTTGCTCTCCCTTTACTCTTTTCTTTTTTAGCTGGCAAACAGGTCCAATTATGACTTGTTGGTAGCTTCGATTTCCATTTTTCCCACTCTTTTTGTGTTAGCCACGTTTCTAATCCTACAACATCATAATTATTAACAAATTTCCAGAACTCGTTACTCTTATTTGCTAGTCCCGCAATATTCCAACATAGCACTGTCACACTCTTTCTATCCCCTTTATTTAGTTTTTTCTGTCCTGCCTCTGTACTCTCTCCAATTTCTGTTCCTCCAGATTCCACCGAAATTGTACCCCTTCCATATTTAGTTTGTCAAAGTTCACTGTCACCTTCCTTCCTGCTTCTCTTTCTCTTTTTGCCACTTCTCTTAGATGATATCTTTGCTTCCTCACATTCCACGAGTAGTCGTCCTCTATATATATATCGCTGTCCCTTTTAATTCTCTCTTTGCCTTGTGTATCTTCTCCTTGTCTGCCTCTTTTTCTAATTTTATTATCATTGGTCTACATCTTCCCTCTTTATATAACCCTACTCGATGTGCTCTTACAATTTCCGCCGACACTTTCAATTTTTCCTCCAATACCTGTTGCACCAACTCAGGAGGTTGAAATGCTCAAAAGACAGAGAGATGATCTTGAGGCAAAAGTGTTTTGCCTGAATTCAGCACTAATTTGCGCAGAAGATAATTTGTTAGGTCATCAAAATGAATTGGCTTTGCTTAGCCTTGCAGAGAAAAACAATGTTGAACTGCAATCCATCATGGACAGACACGCTGCAGAGATGTGCGACATGCATCAAAATTTGTTAAGTTCAGAGAAGGAGATTGCAGAAGTGAAAATTGAATTAGACTTGATGACATACGCATATCAGAATCGGTATCCTCAGCAGGCGCGCAACTGTAACAATCAGTCACATTCATCCTTGCACAGCCATGAGCAGATAAGGCACCGCTTGGATTTAACTTTGGGAACCCCAGTGCAGGTACGATATTCGGTGGTACCTTCCCCTACTCCATCCGAGGTAATTAAAAAATTTGAGCATTGATATAAATGTGTAAAATTCTGGTTTGAAAATTGTGGCTTCATTTCTGAAAATATGAGATGTGAACGATTATGACGTGTTGAGTCATCATGTATCGATTTGGAAGATTTTATGGTGAAAGCATGAATTGCGGTTGCGTATCCAACGTGTTGCTTAGAGATACATAATTGCAAATATCTGATTTGCCTGCCACTCACCGGGAAGGCGTGGGGAAGTGACGGAGTCCAATAGTTGTTTAAAAAAGGGCAAGAATCTGTATAATCCGTAAACCGTTGGTGAATTTATAAAGTTTGCATATGTGCATTAGCACTACTAAATTTTACGTGGTGAATAATGCATATGTACATACTAACAACGACCTGCATAATAAAAGAAAAACATTTTTGTAAAAGATTTCTACTAATGACCTGCCTGGGGTTTCCCCAGCTGGGCCTGGGCCAGTGAGTGGGGTGGTTAGAGAACCCCTGTACTCTCCTTCACAAAGCCCCGTGCAATCACCACACCCTGCCAGATGGGAGTCACCTTACAGTTCTCCTTACTCGTGGGTCAGCCGTCCAAGTGGTTCGGTTCGGTATTCAACAATGCTCAGTCCCATCCTGGGAAGGCACTTGGTCCCTGCGCCATCTTCTGGATCTTCTTTCACATTAGCCTCATCTGGACAGGTGGATCGAGTTGCGTTTCCTGGCACCCAACAGAAGCAGCAACAACTTTCTGGTTAGTTTATGTGTCCTTGCTTCAGGTGACTAGAGTGAAAAGTATGTTAACTTTGGTTTGTTTTCTCATTGAAGATGCTTCTTCGGGAGCGGATGGTGGTGGAGATTTCTGCGATGGGGCCGATGAACGCAACGGGCTTCCTCCAGAATTAGCGCAGCATGCGGCGGCACTCGCTGGCCAAGCCGGGATTTCGCGGCAGCAACTAATGAACAGGCGAGTCTGACCTTGGATCTAAACCTGGTGTTAGTGGAAATTCCAATTTGAATGTATAATTTAACAGTCCATGCCCTATCTGTGGCGATCGCATCTCGGGATTACACTACGGCATCTACTCGTGCGAGAGCTGCAAGGTTTTCTTCAATAGGACCGTACAGAATAACAAGACATATGAGTGCCTCCGATGAGACAATTGCCCTGTGTCAAATACCACTCGCATAAAGTTCCAAGCGTACCAGTTTAACATGTGCCTCAAGCGAGGCATGAAGCTCGAAGGCAAGTTAAAGTGTGTTGGTGTAATCTAAATGTTAACCGGTTTTGTTCGTACAAGAATACGAAAAGAGCATGCTGATATTCTTCAAGTGCTACAACACATGCCCCTTCTGCCATTACAAATCTATCACGATCTTGATCCCATGGTCTTGATGCAAGTTCAGGTGTAGAATTATATTTAGTAGATAATGCTCTTGCAGCAATGAATCCAGCCACCCCGACTGGGGTAACCGGTGCTTCAGCCCCACCAGCAACCATAACATCTACATTACCGTATTGAATCATACGCATAGCATCACCTATAGCATGAGAGCCAGTGGAACAAGCTGTAACGACAGCCTGATTTGTTCCGGTAAATCCGTATTTATTGGGAACATGACCTGAAAGGAGGTTAATTTATGAGGAGGGAATAAAAAATTGACTAACTTTACCATTATTTTGTTTATGAAACTTTAAGGATGTTTCTTTGATCATCCCAAGTCAACCTATTCCTGAGCCAAATATTAAGCCGGTCCTACCCCTACAGAAATATTTTTTATTGGCATGCATGCTGCATGGATCCAGGAGGCACAAAGATGGATGTAAGTGAAACATCTGCATCCAATGTAAATGGCATGTATGCTCCATACATGCCACATAGCTGCGATGTGTACGATTTTGGTCACATGGATGCAGCAACCTTGTGTATGTATGCAGCATACTTGCTGCATACATACACAAGGCTGAAAGTGAAACGTTTGCAGCCTTACTGCAATGAAGCCAAGATTTCTGAAAATTTCTGTTAGGGATGATAGGCATTTGTGGGATAAAATACACAAGTGAATTATTTTCCAATTGCTTAATTCTTACTTCCTGCATGTCGGGAGTCTGCAGCCTTTAGTTCCAAACCCAAGTCAGACCCTTGGCTAACAAGTGGTGTAGAAGTTCTGCAATAAGTATCTGCCTTGTCTTTATGAAACAAATGGTAGAAATTCAACTACTCAAGGAGTGCTTGGAGTTCTTCTCAGCTCCGTTATACTCAAGAACAAACACCCTGTTTTGTCTGCACCTGGCTTATCAATCACTGGACGAAGTCCCTGTTTATCGACCAGGAACCCACGGAGTTGATGCATGTAGCTCTATATACGAATTTCTTCATTCTGCAGTCTATTTCCAGCAGCATAAACTCTGCCACCAACAGCACTAAGCGATTTGACTAAGTCCCCCATTGTCTCCCCCTTGATCAGCATATCGCGACAAAATAGAGTAAACCATCAGGAATCCCCCCACCCCCCCCGTACACTACACTACAAGTGCCAAAAGAAGGAGCTATTACAAATGTCTAATTTCGAAGCAACTTCAATTCCAAGAGTTCTGGGTATTTTCTATGGCTCTATACATTAACATCTTTATTTATACTGAGAAAAATACGTTTGAAAATTGAAGTACAACCTCAAAAAACAATCCATCTCACATTTTGACGAAAACGATTTATTTGCAGAATCACATGCATTCCTGATGCAGCACTGCATCATCTTCAATAGTTTTTTTTTAATATTGATGAGGAGTCATTTTTCAAGGAATATCAAGAAACGTCCCGCTTTTTTGTATTATTCTGTACGAAGTGATTCAGATTTTTGCATTTTTCTCAGAACAATCAAATGACAGTTGCATCGTTTTTCGAGGGCGCGCATCAATTGACGATTGCCGGCAAAAAAAACTCGATTTTCTTGAAAACCGTGATAGCAATCCAAATTTAAGAAATCTTAGACCAACGCAACCTAATAAATTCCCGCCATCTTTTATTTTTTCTACAATCGAATGTCTACATTTCTCAAACACATAATTATATAAGTTGCGAAACTTATGTGGTATACCATGTAATTTGCATTTTATGTATATTCGTCTAAAAATGCAATTTTCAAAATTCCTTACAATTTTTCTTTCAATAGTGATGGTGATGCATATTCTTTAGTACCCAAACTCATATCAAACTATATTTATTTTCAAGTTAAAGTGTTCTTTGGTAATTTGTTCTCCACATTCTTTAGAAATTTTTATTGATCCATATATGTAGTTCACATTTAAAGATGAAGACAATTCTCCGATTATAGAATGCATTATGAATACATTTCTTGAATTATTAACGTTGCGCAGTTAGCTTGTTTAGGTACACATTTTGAGCCAACAATGCATAAGATGTTTCAGGTGAGCCCTTTTCGTGATATGAATATTAATCACGATAAGCAAAATGGCACACAGCGTGCTGAGTTTCATGTGTGCAGTATAGGTATATACGTTCTACCCAGAATAAAAATGAAAAGTATCGCTCAAACGTTAAGGGAAACTGCTTTCATCTAAAAGAGCGAGGGGATCGGCCAAATACCCCTGTACGGGCTATAAATACGCAAAAGAAATGTTGGGGATAAAAGAATGAAATTTTCAAATAAATTTGCAGAAATATATGGGCGCAGTAACATGCAAATCTTGGTTATTGCCTTCAATTTTTTTTGGAAAACTTTTCTCTAAGGTTACAAAGAGATAAAGTCAGCTAGTGTCATGATACCATATATCTCAGGTATACCGTATATGAAACAATCACGCATTTTTACGTACATTTCAGACAGATACTGCATTAAAATCTAGATCTCTTAAATTGGCCGCATTAAAGTTAAATCCAGTGCAGATTTTTAACAAACACTCGGTAACACAACATAAATACGTTCATATTAGACAATGCCTTGCGATAGCTATATAAATTCACAGAAACGTTCAATACACCCAAAATAATTTTATAGACTAATTTCGGCTTTCTCGTCAACTTTCAAATCGAAACTAACACTCTAAATTCAACGGTTCAAAAGTTATAATTACAATAACCTTGAAATAATTGTCACGGTCATATTTGAAACCAATTTATAGTTTCCAGATTCCTCATCATTTCTCAGCAATCTGAGTGGCCCTTAGGCGTGACACCCGGTATACAAACGACATTATATAAAGTATAATTAATCCACTACCGTATATGGTTCATGTGCTTAATCCTACGTTATAATTAAGAAACTTGATAATCATAATATTTATCTCCACGTACACATAATCGATTTTCATAATCTGTCTTATACGTATATGTATATGTACTACTCGATAAAGGACACTGGATTTTTGAAAGATCAACAGGATGATCCAGAAAGCAGAGCCATGGTCTATAAATAAACTACAATGCATTTCATGGAACTGCTCTGGTTTGAAGTTTAAAGGAGAACTATCGTGGTCATGTTTTTGGTCACAGATTAGCATAATAAATTTTCCATGGAATTGTACTATAACGTGGGGTGTGCTCTAATTTTTAGAGAATTTTAGATGCAGCGGTTTTATTACTAAAATTGTCCAAA
>JAVBJR010000337.1:0-4064 GCA_031546965.1 Dysgonomonas sp. | reverse complement strand
TATCAAAAGTTTTTTCGTTCGTGCAGTGTCCCTTTAAAGAGACCTAATCTTGTGAACTAACATTACTGAATAGCTTATGCATATCACTACCATGTATACAGGAGGAATTACATGTGATATTTCAATGTACTAATCAAGAATAATGCAAACAAAATTTCAATTTAAACCTACTACCTTACTGCTAATTCATAACAACATTTATCCAATCTGAAGTAATCAAATGCATTCTTCCATAGGTACCTAGGTATAGTTACTACCTAACTACCAGTTAAATAACAGCAACTGCTAGGTATACCACATTTTGGTGTGCACCGATCACTATGTTAGTATTGGTTTATGATGTGCTTGCACAATTGTATGTTGGCTTTCCTGCAGTGTATGCCGTATTTCCTGCACTGCTTTGCAAATAAATTTGTCAAAAACCAGATATGCATTGAAAACACATGTTTCATCGTGCCTTCTACTAAAACAGACATGCGCTACACTTTTCTAATTTGCGCTACCCCTGTAAGTTGAACAGTTTCCGGGATAATAACTGTAAATACGTGAAGGTCACGTTCAAGGTCACCGGAAGTGCGATTTTTGGATAGTCCATACCTGCTTTCCTATATGCTCCCCTATTCAAAATTCATATCCCTTATGCCGTTTCATAGTTATTTTAAAAATGACCAGACTTTTCATCCATGCGGTATATTCAACAAGTAAAAATTGTGGATATGAGGCTCAATATTCGAGGAAGCAAAATTCTCATCTCCTATTATCTTGTTTTGTCTTTCATTAAAGGACCAACATGTTTCGACCATATTATATAGTCATCATCAAGGCTGTAATGGACGTTGCCGTACTTTGTAGTATTTAGTTAATTTCGGTTATAATAAGAGATTTTAGAGGTAAGAATATTTGAGTTAAAAAATAGAGAGAAATAATATTCGTTTAAATATGTATTTGAGAGCGGGCTTGCAAATATTCCCATTGGTCAGAACCCAATGGGGATATTTGCATATAAGTCCCGGTGGAATATGTGGAAAAAAGGGGTTGTAGCTCGTTTTAAGAATATTTTGATTTGATGCGACTGGTTTGAATTGAGCAAATGGGGGAGTTAGTTTCGTTTTGGAGCGGGACTATAAAGGTTGTGAAAACGGTTTCTGGGGGGTCTTCTGTGGCTGGACTCGGAACTGGCGAGTGTTCAAATTAGTGTATGGGAAGATTATGTTCATTGTCTAAAAGTTTAAGTGTTCAGAAAAAGTTATTGTATTAATCCTGAGAAATCGGAGTTCGGGAATTGTATCAGAAATATTGCAAGTGCGGCGAGTCAAATTCAACGCCGGGTCAGAGGAGAGTAAATATTGCAACTACTAAACTTGTGTATCCCTACCGCTATTCTTGGTGGATTATTAGGATTAAGGGAAGACCAAATGAATGATCCTCTATTGTGGGCCCGAA
Source organism: Dysgonomonas sp. (assembly GCA_031546965.1). GTDB lineage: Bacteria > Bacteroidota > Bacteroidia > Bacteroidales > Dysgonomonadaceae > Dysgonomonas_A. The sequence goes on along the minus strand of JAVBJR010000337.1, from coordinate 2,621 downwards.
TTGTGACCCATATTACACAAAATAAAGATATGGCGGACACTCGTATCATAACGGAGGCTGAGGAGAAAGAAAGGGAACCAGAAGTTCGTGAGCCTATTGAAACGGCCCAACAAAAGGTTGCACGTCTAGTAGAGGAGATTAAACACCAAAGGAGTGGGAGGGCTGGTAGGGAACAGAGGGAGGTAACTGTCCAAAATGAGGAAGAACAGGGAGGAGAAGAGATAGGGAATCGGGAGGTCGAAAGGGAAACCTTTAACCCTCCTTTGATAGATGGACATAGTAGAGTAATGGGAAGAGTACCATTTCAATCTCTAAATCCAAGGGAAGAAAATGTAGTGAGAGAAGAGGAAATGGAATTTGCTGTCGCGCCCGAAGTAGGAATGGCATTAGCTGGTTGTGCCGTGCAATTCACTCCAAGGGGATCAAAAAGCAAGATCCCAAAACACATGGATTTACCTACCCATAGCAGGCTCCCTCCAACTGATTTGATGGAGTTTTTTGGAAAAACTAGCAGGTTATGCAACGGCTGGGGGCTATTCGGAAGAAGAATTTATGACCCAAATAGTGCCAGGGACTTTGAAGGGAGCGGCAAAAATCTGGTGGGTTTACGAAAAGGGATTTAAGGACTTGGACACATTCACACATGGAATGTTGAAAGCTTTCTTGCCCCTGCACTATGCAGATTTAATGAAGGCACAGTTGGAAAAAAGGTTCCAAAATTTCGACGAACCACTGATCTCTTATATCCATGCGATAGAACTGTTCTTCAGGAAAGTGGACCCAACTGCTTTGGAAATCACAAAAGTAAACCGCGTTAAGAAGAAGCTGAACAGGAAGTTTCGAAGAATATTATTGGGAGTTCATTTCCATTCAATTGCGGAAATGGTGAGCAAGGCTCCCATTTAAGAAGCGGCAGTAGGTGACTTTCAAGAAAAATGGGAAAGACCACCACCTCCAGAGCAAATGTTACAATCTGCCCTGGGATGGCAGAGTTCTAAACCACGAGATGAATCAACAGACGGGAAACCACTACAGAAGCAACAGAAACCTTCTGGTACTGCAAGTCAAGGGGTAAAACCAGCGACGAATCCAAACTGGAAACCCATTAGGCCGGTCCACAGTGCCCCATCCGATGGAAAAGCATCTGGGAAACCCGGTGGTGATGCGAAGCAGAGAACACCAATATTGACTGGAGGTAACTTGCAACCCTTGGTCAAGGCAGAAGCTGGTCCCACTGCCCCAGTGAAAGAAAAACAGAACCCTCTGGGACCGGATGGGAAACCTCGTTGGACCCATTGTTTCAATTGCCGTGAGAGGAGGGCCATTTCGCGAGAGAATGCCCTAAACCACCCAAGGAGAGACCACCCACTACGGATCCAAAAAGCTAGGAGGTAGCTGTGATGAACCCACCCTGACCACAGCTATGGAAAAAGTTGGATTTTTTGAAGAATTAGAGAGGGTGGAAGTACATTGGGCAAAATTACGTGAACGGGTTGAGACAGAGGAGGAATTTGAGTAATTCAGGCAATGGAGAAGACGGTTTGAGGAAGATGATGCGACAATGAAAGCGGACAGGAAAGTGCAAAATTAGAAGCAGAAGTGGCTCACGTGAAATTGATAAATGTTGAGAAGGTGGATACCAGTGAGCAGGTTTATGACGAACATTATACTAAGCAAAAGCCAACCCAAGAACTCAAACCTACGGCTTTTAGAGGCATGTATGGAACCCTATTGGAAGACAAAGCCCGATTACTAAAAATAGATTTGAATGGGAAATCCGTTGTAGCTTTAATGGAATCTGGGGCATCCCATTGTATTATGTCCAAAGAATTGTATGACCAATTACCTAAGGTTGTGATCGACACTTCTAGAAAACCTTCTTTAAAGGAGAACTTCCGGAACAATTTAGGTTCACGCTAAGTTATTGATTGAACGCTAAGTTAACACGCAATTGGCGTTTTACGGTGCGATTTTAGATAAACTAATAGTGTAGCTATGTAGCAAAGAAACCAATATGGCCGATCAGGGGAGAATGGGCGTGTTTACAGGCGGAGTCGCGTAGGTGGGGCATTAGTGCAAAAGCTCTATTACATTAAGTTTATGCAAATTATCTTCTTTAACCAACACATCAAATTGAGCTGAATTTGGATTGTGATTTTCACTTAAAGGAGAACTGTCAGGATATTTTTCGTTATTTTTGATTGCAAAGACAATCAGGTCGCTAAATTGATCGAGTATCGAAGAATAGTCAGGCAGGTTGTGAATTTTTTCGGCTGCAGGGATGTTGAGCAATTGCTATTCAAAGAAATCGGCTAAGTGTCCGCTTATGCCATTCTATTTGTCTACTTGGACACTTGACTCATCGCTCGACCACGCCTCCGCCGGGTACGTACGTAATCCGTCTGTTTGCGGTTCTCGTTGAAGGAAAACGGCAATTTCATTGAAATGCAAATATAGTTGGACATCTGGACAATAGTTGGCAATGCAACAATCGCACTACGTTAACGTTTTGTACCTCAAACTGAATTTTAACGAATAAAGGGGCGGAGCTACAAAATTGTGCTTAGATTGCTGATAACTTTTTTTTTCATTTTATAATTGAAATCTGACTTCACCAACAT
>JAVBJR010000838.1:0-12087 GCA_031546965.1 Dysgonomonas sp. | reverse complement strand
GCATTCGGTAAAACGCTAATAACTTTTTTGTTTCAATTTTTAATCGATTTCTGCTTTAGCCAGTGTTATAAGGGACACGATAACTACTTACTAGCTGATTATCAGGGTACCTTACAAAACCGTGTCAGTTCTCCTTTAAGGGTGACTTGTAGCTCTACAGCCGTTGCTCACGAATTAACTTGACTAATGTCAACCAAACTTCAATTTCTTTTTATAGACAATTGAATTATGTATCTGAAAACATCTTTTTGTATAGGAGCAGAGACGGCTGTGTAAATGTTGGGGATGATTGTACCATTTTTTAAATTATTTTATTTCAAAAACATTGTATAGTATCCTGTAAAAAGAGCAACACTATATACGCAGTCAATGTAGTATTAGTATATTGTCTCAAAAGTTAAGCGTTTATAGTTAGTGTAAGCACTTTCATTTAAGTAGGTTTGGCATATTTTTGAACATTCTCATTTAGGATCCTCGTTTGGGAAAATTGTTGATATACATATTAAGTTAGTAGTATTTTGAAAAGTTAGTAATGTACATGCGATTAAATGCAGTACATGAAACTGTCAGTCCACCTTTAAAATTGTCTTTCGCTTATAATAATTCTTGCCAGAAATGTAAATTAACTAGTGGGATTATGTCATTTAACTGCCGTTAATCTTTGTTAGTATATGTTTTTGCTACATGCATGAAACAATATCGTTGCATGCTATCAATTTTTTTTTTAAATGGGTTATGAAATGTTATGCATACCCTCTGGACTTGTATTCATGCAACGGAGCGCTCCCAATGTGTACTTTCCAGCCTCATTTGTTTGACCAGTGTCACCAAAGCGAAGTTGGAGGACAGGTAGGCGATTACGGTCTAGGAGGAGACCTTCGTCTTCGAGCCATGCTAGTTTGTCATTGGAGTCACAGTTGCAAGTCGAGTTTCTTTCTGTTACTATGCAATATGGATGGCAGCCGCAAGTTTTGCTATCAGTCTGAGCACCACCCCAGTACAGTTGCCGCTCCCAATTACGACCAACCCACCTGCACATATGATAATTCAAGTATTTTATTTTACGGTTATGAAACGTATATACTATATTTAGAAGCCATACACACACACAAACGCGGTAAATAATTTCTGCATAATTTTTAAATTAACAAATAAACAGTCTCCACCCTAAAGTTCGTATATCCTCGAGGATACTTAAAAAGTAAAGTTTGCAGCTATTGATAGTGGTCATAATACTTTTACCATTCAATTTAACTACTTTAGCTCAACAGAGTTTGGCATATATACAGAATGGGAAATATTATTTCTTTCACCTTTACATATCGGTCCTATGGTAATACTCCTTTCTGATACCCCTATTTCAATAATTTTAAAGTAGGGGAGACCGGGGCCAAACGCGACACGGGGTAAAACCGCCAAAAGGCGTGGCGTTCGCAAACAGAACGCAAAAATCGGGATATTACAGTCGAGCTATCCCATCATGTGTGTGCAAATGTTGTCAAAGTTTGAAGACGATCGCATTAGCCGATTTCGAAACAACTCGGAAAATACGATTTCAGCGAACCTAGATCAACTTTTACACTTGCATATTGCGACTTCCGGCGTTTATAATAAACATTGGAAAATTATTATACCTAGCGTATGTTGCAGTCTGGTTTCAAACCTTAAAAACGGGCCCTAGTTTGTTGCTGTGCGTTTCGTTGATGATGTGCCAACATAATATGTGTGTTTAAAGACCGAGTGGGGCATGAACACGACAAAATACCGAACGTTGTACCGAGTACGGCGTACCGAGTATCGCGTATACGAGATCGCGTATCGAGTGTCGCGTATCGATGTATCGAGTACCGTACCGATACGGGCGTCAGCTTCGTTTTCCAGTACGATTTCACGACATCCAAGGCTGATTCCTAGCCTATAGCCAATTTTAATGGCCGATTCATGATCAAAGTAAGTTCACAACAACATTGTCTACTTGCCATTAAATCAACTCGGATTTTGGAGTTGATTTAATTAGTTTTATATGGATTTCTAGTTGACATTATTAGGCACGAAGCAAGATGGAATGAGGAAAACAGTCAGTTGGCCAGGTTTGTGTATAAAGAAATTGCCCGTAATATTTTTTCTAAAGTTGCTCAATATATTCAGAACAATAATATACATAGGTCTGGAGTTATGAATCGGAACGACTACCTTGCTGTATTTAATGGCGGTTTTACCCCGCATTTTTCCGATTTTCAACATTGCGCCCATGTGACTTTGGGGATTTTTCACGCGGGCGCAAGCGTATGAACCCAGGTAAATAATTTATAGCCTTCAAGCCTATATCCTTAGCTTTCAAACAAACGTTAGTTTTTAATTTTATGACAAGTAGTTTCATGGGAATTAATTCGTAAGTGATTTTTGACGCATTTTGCCCCGGTCACCCCTACTCCCAGCAGCAGGAAGGAAGCGAAGATTGGCTTCAGCAACAAGAACATCTTTTGTCAAGGTGGTGAGTATGTTGACGTCAGTAGAATATAACTTGTCCATGGTAAAAACCAGGAATTTCACAAAACGTGAGTGAAAGGATTACAAAGAGAACAAAGTTCAATGAACATACAGTGAAGTAAGCACGGATTGAAGAGTTTGAAGCAATTCCGATGCTTGGAAAGCGTCACTGCAGCATAAAACAGCAGAAAAGGCGTATTCTGTGATGTCATCAAGTCCAATTGGCTGTGCAGGCGAGGGGCGTGGCTTAGATTCCCACAGCAAAGGAAAAATGGCAAACAAAGAGAAGAAAGTAGTGCACCTTCAAACAACGATGGTGATCCAAAACGACGAAAGAACATCCAAAAAAGTGTCCACAAGCAATGTAGAAACAGTAGAAAACAGTCACAAACAGTTTGTTGAGCAGATTGAAGGTGGATGGCAGCAAAAAAAGAACACAACAAAGGTGGTGATGCGGACGTTGAACAGTGAAGCGGCGGAGGGATACAAGTTTTTTGTGTTTTGAGGTGATTTTTCCCCAAAAAATGATTGCATCAGCAAGAAAAAACGATTGCAAGCAAGACAGAAGTTAAGCCAGGTGAAATGTCGACTGCGCCATGTAGGTAACAAAAGGCGTGCTGGGGAGTGAAACAATGCATCCACACAACACCAAACTCAAACTGAAACTAAACTTTAATTGCAATAGTAACAAAAGTCAAATACAGATGGCGCTGTAACACACAAATTAAGAACACAAACATAAAACAAAAACGCCTTTACCAAGGACCTTACACTAGCAGTTCAAAACTTCAATTCCATTGAAAATCTATCGCGTATCATGACATATGTCAACTTAATAAGGGTGGAAGACAGAACTAAAGTGTTTCACATTTGAGGAGAAATTGAACAGAGTTCGTACATGTTAGCATCTCAGCTACTTCAAAAATTGCAGAATCATTGTGAAACCGTGCTATTAATGGTATTCGTCAGATTGTGCAATTTCCTTAAGCGCCTCCCACTGTCAATATGGTGGCCAAAGTGAGGAAAATGAGGGCCAAAGTGAGGCAAAAGCTGGAATTTGTTTGGCAGAAAACCAGTTTTGTCACATAATGACTTCATTTCAAAAATTATTTCAGCCAATTGTGGGTAACGTGAAATAGGTCAATTGGGAAAGTAACATCGGCGTCGGAACAAATGTTTCAATGTGTCAAAATATCATTTTAATGTCTTCCATTTAATTACTACCAATTAAATCATTCTAATATTGAACAATTGAGACATTACTAAGGTACTGTCTTATCTAAATTTATGACACGCACCTTATGTATATGTAAAAGTTAATTGTAGGTAATTGTATTTAGAGTGAAAACGGCAGTAGGATGCCATCCATAAATTTAAATAACAAAAAATCGCATTTTTCACCCGAGTGTATCTTCAGTAATAAATATTTCTAGTACCTACCCCCTAATTTTATCAGGATCCTCAACTACATTTTTATTCTGAAACGCCACTTTTATTTGTTTCATTGTGGGCATGATTCGTTAAGGATATTAATTGTACTTACTGTTGTATATTTGAACAATAAATTGCTATGGTCCAGTAATTTCGCCTATGAAGGAGCCAGCATGAAAAGCTAGCTCCTCAACACCCAAGGGTGCTGCAATTATCTCAAACTCGCAAACCCCAACTTACTTTTCCTTTTATGGTTATTTTTATTTGCTAGTTGCATGGGATTTGTAGCTCTGATTACCAAGAATGCAGTGTACAACAGCGGACAAACGCACTAGCTCTCTGCAAATGTCTGACAAGACAGACCTAAAACTTACGCAGTGCGCTCGCACGCTTTAATCCTTTAATTGCACCCTGGGAAGCATGCAGGTGCAAAAGTCAGCCAACCACGCGTAGTGCTCCACGCTTCTTGAGCAATTTGGCCGACCATAAACACAGCCTAAGTCCTTGGAGCATTAGCATATTTCATAGTATACGTCATTTGCTTCACAAAAATCACCAGGCCATACGATTGGTGCCCTTTCTGATAATTATGTTGTTTTTTAGACTACAAGCAGGCTTTAATAGTAATTTAAAGCAGAATTGTTTCTTTGATTTAATAATACTGTTTATCGATAAACTTAGAAAAATGCCAGCTACCACATGGTAAATTGTGACAATTTTTCCCATAACCATGCCTGCCTCTAATTGTTATCAGGATTTGTGGATTTCCCCCAAGTAGATTTTTCATTATTTATTAGCAGCGAAAAAAGTGAAACAGCAGTCACCCAAAAAGCCGGACACCACTTTCAAGGTAGTTCAAACTGCATCTTGCAAACAGTGCAGTTATAATCCTAATCGAGAGCTCCGTTGGTTGTCATCGAGAGTAGATGTGTGTGCACGTCGCTCCTGAGTGGGTGTGGTCATGTGGAGACGTGTGATGTGGCAGCTTTTTGACACGATTAATGGATGATTGAGGCGATATACAGAGGATACACATAGCAGAGATGTGAATAAGGAGGCGAATTACATATAAGAGTTGGAGGAGGATTATATATAGACGGGAAAAGAAGGATGGGAGCGAAAAGTGACAGAAGAGTGAAGTCAGCGAGCGGGAGCGGTCGAGTGCGATCGAGATAGTGAGAAGAGCTTGACAAGAAAGCAGCAGATTTAAAACAGAAAGAGACAGGATTTTATGATCTGTGTGGAGAAAACAAGCCAGCATCTAGACGGAGGCTCTGGTGCTTGACGGAACTAGGGAACGGTGTGAGCAGTAACGGCACTTCAAGTTGGGAAGCAGTTCCACTAGTGGGAACTGCTGGCAAAGATAAGCGTGGTAGAATTAATAGGAAGAGGTGGGAAGAAAATGAACATAACTATAAAGAAAGTGTGGATTGTAGAGAGAGACAGAGACAGTAGAGAGGAAGCAGACAACAGGAAGACGGATAGCCTAAAGGTTGTGTGAGCAACAAGCGTGTCTCATCTGGACAGATTAAAAGGTACAGAGAGTGCAGAGCCATTTAAAATAGGTGGGTTGATTAGATCACCTCCAGCGAAATCCCAAATTCAACATTTATTTATTCAGAATCCAATAGTAAATTTTAAAATATCACACAATTGTGAAGTACATGACCTACTCGGGAAGCTTCAAAAAAATTTCCATAAATGTGGCTATGCAAATTAAGGGAGAAAACGTGGAACGAAATTCGCCATAGGGAAACATTGGCAACAGTTTCGCCCTCCGGCTGAAAAAGCAGGCGAATCAAAGGGGTAGCGTATCCTCTTAATTGCCTACAATTATCCACTTATGGACACAATGGGCACCCTTCAGGGCAAAGGGGTGACAATGGGAATAGTTAGCTGCAACGTACTATAGATGAACAATATACTTTAAAAGTGGTTGATTTTGCTGAGGTTTTATTTTCGTTATTTTCGCTGAAGTAACCTTTTGCGCTAAATTATTACCTCCGCCAAAAGTAAAATCACGTGAAAAATAGACATTGTCCCCAAAATATCAGCATATTTTATTCTGTGTTTATGATTACAAAAACCAAATGCCACAATCTTGAAAACATCCATTTATAATCTCTGTATTTTAAAATTAGTAAATTTACTAATAATTTCAAATGCCACTAGCAGAGGATGGTTTGGGAACTAGGTTGAAGAGCGATCTTATGTTGTTGTAGCAAATGGAACCATTATTCCAGCAGAGGGAAGAGGTACCATCGAAATACAAGTAGACAATGGAGCGAAGATTTCAGTCATCACCCTGCAAGATGTCTTGTATGTGCCAGAAGTCGCCAAGAATCTGATATCTGGAATGAAAATCACCAAGAAAGGGCATGGAATCTACATGGATTTCAATGATGTAATAATTAGCTCTTCGGATGGTAAAATTTTAGCAATGGCTACGAAACGTTCCAGAAGCTACATTATCAAGGATATATCAGAGCGAAACACCACTGGGGAAAACTTCTTATCGACGAAGCAAAATCTTCTGAAATGGCATAACCGTCTTCCTCATCTGAATATGCACCAAGTTCGAAAAGTCATGGGAACCTCAGGGCAGAGTCAAAGAATACTTTGTCCAACTTGTGCAAGCTGCAAGATAACCGCCAAACCATTTCCGAAAAATACAGCTAGAAGAGCAACTACAGTACATGAACTCGTTCATTCAGATTTGATGGATGTGACAACTACTCAAGCCAGTGAGAAGGAACGCTACGCAGTTACCTTCATTGATGATTTTTAGAGATTTGAAGGAACTTACCTGGTAAAGAATAAAGATCAAGCCATGGACAAGTTCAAAGACTTTAAAATGTTTATGGAAAATCAAAAGAATGCTTCAATCAAAATATTGTGCACAGACAGAGGAGGTGAATATTTGTCTAGCACATTCAAGGATTACTTGAAAGACAACGGGATAATCCACCAACTCACCACAGCATATACCCTTCAGCAAAATGGTGTTGCTGAGAGGAGAAATAGAATGCTCATCGATTCAATTAGATGCTTACTTAAACATTGGACTGTCAACTGAATTTTGGACAGACGCAATACAGTACGTAACTTACACGAGGAACAGAGTTCCCAGCAAGTCAACAAATGGAAAAAACCCCACACGAGCTGTGGAATAATTCAAAACCTGGCTACGACCATCTCGGAGCATTCGTTTGTCAAGCGTGGTACAAGACCACAGACAAAAACTCCGAAATTAGAACCGAAAGGAATTCCCTGCATCATGCTGGGCTATTCATCTGAGAGCAAAGCCTATATTGTCTACGATGTGAGAAAGAACACTCACATAACATCGAGAAACATAATTATCAACGAAGAATTGTTTCCAGGTATACAGGATAAGCCTGCATACATCCACTAAATCTCCCTCAACTAGACACATTCCACATCGATACGGATTCTGAAGAAGAAACCGTTACTGACACAGATTACACGAGTGTCTTCAAGGATTTGATTGCTACGGATACGGACCAAGACAATGATTCAAATGACACCGAAGAGGATACCAGAGGAGAGAATACACCCCAATTAACCCCTCCACCAATCACAAGAGCTGGTCGGATGATTCGAAGACCAACATGGATCATCGATTATGATATGGTTGCCGAAGCAAATTCCCAAGAGCAAAATGAAACATCAAAGCTCTCCGATAAATATAGCAGAAGCTCTCCGATAAATATAGCAGAAGCTCTGCGAAGTCAATCAGCGCAAGAATGGAAGAAAAGTGTTCAAGAAGAATACTCTAACTTAGAAAATAACAACGTATGGACGTTGATAAAACGTGAAACACTCATGAAGACAATTAAAACCAAGTGGGTGTTCAGAATGAAGAGAGATTCTGAAGGAAACGTAGTGCGCTATAAATCTCGCCTTGTCGCACTAGAAAATCAACAACGTCCTGGATTAGATTATCTGCAAACGTATAGTCCTGTCGTCAAAGCTAGAACAACACGTATTTTGACAGCACTCGACCGTAGAACAAAATTGGGAAATCAACCATCAAGATGTTTGTACTGCATACCTGGCAGGAACCTTGAAGGAGGATATCTACATTGAATCACCAGAGGGTTATCGCGAATTTGGAACCATACTAGCTACTGCTAAACAACGACAAGAGTTGGCAAGGAGCGAAAAATCTCGCTACGTTTGCAAACTCAACAAAGGACCCTACGGATTACATCAATCCGGCCTAGTATGGCACGAAACCCTAAGAAAAGCAATTTTCAGCATAGGAATGCTGCAATCAAAGGCTGCTCTTTGCGTGTTTTATTGTCCCAAAGGAAACCTAGCGATCGCAACCTACGTCGATGATCTTGAATATTACGGTACCAACAACAAAGTTAATTGGGGGAAAGCTAAACTTGAAATATTGTTTGACATTCGAGACTTGGTTCCAGCTAAGCTAGTACAATCAATCAAATTACACGAAGCACAAATGGAAGCATAAGCATCGACCAACAGCAATACACAAAGGAACTGTTGAACGAATTTGGTAGGGCTAACTGCAAAAGTTTGAAGACTCCAGGAGTTCCTGGAGAACATTATTCGCAAACTCAACCAGGAGAAGAGCTGACTCCAGAGAAAGCTAATGAGTATCATCGTCTGATAGGAAGTTTACTCTAGTTAGCATCGGGAACAAGACAAGGTATTACATATCATGTTACAAGCCTAAGCCAATTCAACAAGAATCCTGCAGAAAGACATCGAAAAGCAGCAAATCACATACTACGCTACCTACAAGGTACCCTTAACAGACGCCTGACTTATCGAAAAGCGAAACAAGAGCCAATCATCTATTTAGACGCTGATTGGGGAGCAGACGTCAATGACCGTCGATCCCTTTCAGGATATACAACAATACTCGCTGGAACAGCGACTACTTGGTTGACTAGAAAACAATCAAACGTCGCACTCAGCACAATGGAGGCTGAGCTGGTCGCCCTAGGTGAGGCCACAAGAGAGGCCATGTTGACACATAACCTTTTGACTGAGTTAATGCAGACTCAATGGTGTAAGAACGTCATAGAAATTCGTAGTGACAACCAGAGCGCAATCCGATTTGCAGAGAAGCAATCGAGTTCCGAACGCACTAAGCATTTGGATTTACGAAAATTCTTTATCTGAGATGCAGTAGAGAAAGGTTACCTACGTTCCAACCGGCAATAAAGCTTGCCGATTGTTTGACAAAGCTAATAGAGGCAGCGAAGTTGATCGTCCAGTTAAAAATTATGGGACTGACCGATCAAGGGGGGAAATTAGGTTGCATTGATAAAACGAGAAAGTTTCTCACCTGTCGTAATCTTTCCTAGAATTGTAGCCTTTTTCCTTCGCCCTTCAGACCTGTTACGAAATACGTTTCACTCGCGCTTCGCTTGTCACATGTCACCTGTAATTAGTGCAATCCAGATTTGATTACGACATTGTTTCTTTTGTTTAAAATACTACTTAAGATTCGAGATAGATTAATTGTTCGCCACAATTGTAACCAGGAATGAATAGTGCGCTTCGTGCTACTAAAAACGTCTTTCGAGTTCAACTTCATGTTCTATCGATTCCGCAGCTTGTTTTCCTTCGTGGAAAGTCTGTTTTTCCTTCGTGGAAACTTAGTATGTCCTACGTGGATATTCGTCACCATTGTGGACATTAATTGTTACAATCATTCGAAACCTCAAGTGGCAAGTTTTTTGTTCTTTGTACGAATTGTACAATAAGTATCTCGACTTGGAGTTCTTTCTTCGTGAAAATTACCGTGGATCTACTGCAGCTGAGCTTCCAATGGCCAACTGGCCAACATCACCCAAGTATCAATTCAGAGATATTATATTAATGTGAGATGGAGCCTTAGATGTTCAATTAGTAATAACTCACAGCACCTACCTTTCTAACATTTTATTATCCAAAATTAGTGCACCCTTTGTGTGTTAGCATCTTTGGGGTTTTAAGAACTTGACCCACATTGTTACTTAATAACACATATCTTCTATAACGATGGTGTTATAGCTCTGTGGGTTAAACCACCATGCTCTCACTGTGGTGATGATGGTGGTGAGTTCAAAACCCCAATGCTGAAATTAACACATCGGGTTTTTCAGACACCTGATGAGACAGTAAGGTCGAAACGTACGTTGTGTCTTAGTTAAAAGTATTATTTCTCTGATGCTGGCCGATTCCCTTGATGGACGAGATAGTATCAATTCAGAGATAATATATTAATGTGAGATGGAGCCTTAAACGTTCAAGAATTGATGCCAACAAAACGATTGGTGCAAACAAAACATTATTAAAAATTGTTCAAAAGTTACAATTGAAGCACTGACTCGAAGAAGGGCCCAACCAACATTTTGGCCAAAATGAGATTTAAGTAACAACATGTTGTTTGAATTTTTGTGCATCGATCTGGCCACATTTTATTGGTGAGAGAGTGATTTGTGGGGCAAGAAATTGACATAAAACGATTGCCGCGCACCTAATTTTAAATACGTTCGAAAAAGATAGCTGCCGCCAACGGCTCTTTTACCGCTCCCGCGGGTCATAAAACAATCGACTGCGGCCAAAAAACCGCGAAATGTGTCAAAATGGGCTCACGGCATACATAAAAGCCTAAAGGATGCAGGGAAGTCGTATTCGGGGGCAGATGGCGAAATGCGGCAGGGGAAATCCCAATCATCGAAAATAAGTGGAGCAAGGGCTCGGGGGATCAAGGGACACTTTACAAATGGCATGCTTTTGAGATTTTCACTTCCATATAGCATACTTCACTTGTATTGTAATTTTGCTAAGTATATATTAATAATTATTTACGACCATCAAAAAACTATCTGGAATAATGGAAAACAGTTGGCATTGTAATTTCGTATATTTTGAATTTTTTCAGAAGTATTGAGATTTTTCCAAATGGTTTTGTGGTAATTATCGAGCCTCTGTGGAGAAAGGGCATGTTCATCATGTCCTTATTCCGTAAAATACGTCACTTTTATATCATTATCTTGGAATTTCGGATCCGCTACACACGTTTAGCAGTGGATTGTGATTCACAGCACAAATACACACAACTTTTTCCCCAGATGTTTTCTTCTGAAAGGTAAAGTTCTGTTTTTAGCTTTTTTCTCAAAACTAAGAAAACGGTATCAAGCCCTTTTTCGAGTCAGTGCTTCAATTAGTTAAAGAGTGTGACACCCTGGCGTCATGGAAGGACGGTGTCACTGCGCCGGTGTCACAGTGTTCTGTTCCGGTAAAATTTGAATTTTCAGCCAATGAGGCCAAGCGCCTCTGCAGTTTCAGCCAATGGCAGATCTAATCAATGGCGCTCCAGTGTACATATCTCATGCTTGTACTCCTAAGTGTACTACTCACATACGAAACTAAATAATGCATATCCGTGGCAATAACACTTCAAATGGTCCCAAATTTTGGGATAATGTTCCTAAATTAGTGGCAATCCCATGCTACTTTTTTCAGAGAATGTTGCAAAGCCTGTTCAGTTCACCTTTAATTTAAATTATTTTATTTAATTTGTTTAATTTAAATTGTTCAATGTGATTTGTTTAATTTAAATTTTGTAATTTAATTTGTTTAATTGGACCCTTGCATGTGTTTTCTGTCAGCATAGCGACTATCAACTAACAAGTTTGCTACATACATGTTTTATTGATCACCTGTAGAGGGCGCCACCGTCGGTGTTGCCACAACAAAATCAAAGATGGCTGCACGTGGCGAGTCCAGACACAGTTTTTCGCCCAAGGTTGCATACTCTCCAACTTCATCCACTCTTGCTACTATTACTTATAAACAAAATTGTAAACCTTATTTCTCTATAGTTTTGCCATGAGAAAATTATGTATTTTTTTAGTTTTAGAGTGGACTGTCCCTTTAAAGTCCAATCTCCATAAATTTTCATGTTAAAATCTATGCTATAAATCGCCACTCCACTTAATTCGACAGATATTCAAAGTCCTGCCGGCGACGAATTAACGAGATTTTACTACGTATTTGGTAATACAACAACTAAAATAAATCGAAACATACCTGTAATAAGCATTCGTGATGACTGGATGCTATGTAAGGTAGGAAAACACTGCAAGTTGATTACACCATGGTGGCACCTTGTGCTCA
>JAVBJR010000008.1:0-4844 GCA_031546965.1 Dysgonomonas sp. | reverse complement strand
GAAATGCGCATTTTCGTGTCATATCGGCGACAAAATCGCGTTTAAGGCAGATAAACGTGCCGATTTTGTGACAATTAGTTTTCTTGTATTGTTAACATCATTTGGTGTAAATATGGGTGAAATCCGTTCAGTATTTCTCTGAATTATTTGCGCTTCAAGCAGCCGATTTCGTCCGAATTTTCAAGATTTCCAAAGAAATACAGTGTGGATTTAACCCATATTTGCACCAAGTGTTGTTAACAATGGAGGAAAGCTTTTGGTCATAAAATCGGTAAGTTTTTCGATCTTAAACGCTATTTTTCGCTCAGAATGACGCAAAAATGCGCATTTCCTATGCAAATTCGAACGTTTTCGGTAACTTAATGGCGGCGGCCGCGGTTGTGACGTCACGTGAATAAGCCCTATTGAAAATGTTAGAAAATTGTACGAAATCATTGCAAGAAAAGGAGGAATTGCTGAAACAAAAAAAGAAAGAGGAAAGTAGAAAGAGAAAGGCTGCTGAAACATTGTTTCTTGAAGCCAATGCAAGACTTAAACAAGCAGTAATAAATAATAATATTGAACATTGTCTGGACAATGTTGGAGGGAGTTCACAAATTGTGTCGAGAGGAGCAGCTGCTCGAGAGGGAGCAGATAGCAATCAAAAATCCATTGACAAGAGTAAAACAAAATTGATTACGTAATTTATTACTAAGAATCAACGTTCTTAAATTTGTGTTCTGATATAATGTTGATGTTATTAAACTACTGTATAACTGGTTATTTTTTGTGTAGCAATATTTTCGCGCTATTCGCGGAAGTACATTTTTCAGCGAAAATTACAATCCAGCGAAAATTATAGTTAGTGAAATTATGTTGCCAGTTAAAATGTAAACAATGCAGACATATTGTCGCTCCTAAAATAAAATAACACGGACAGACTATACATATATTAACACTGTTAATAAGTGGAATTAAAGAAACTCCATATAGGGTGTAAAGTTTAGACTATTACAGGAAACAACTCGGATCCGCTTTTGTAGCAGAGGGTTACGTGTAAAACGTGGTCCCGATTTGCTAATTTCTTGGATTGGGATAGACTGTACACCCTGCTTTTTCACTTATGTCCTAGAATGGAATATAATTTTGCAAGTAGGGAGGGAGAAATATAATTGCCTAAAATTCTGCAGCATGTAAAACGCGAAATTAAAATGCCTGCTAAATGTCCAAAGTACGGATTCCGCTAAACTTTAGCTGCGCTAAAATTACCAGTTATACTGTATGTAAAATACTGTTTATTCGTTTTAAATGTTTGATGCACAATTTTGAAAAATTAAGAACTATTACAATATAAGCAAATAAAGTGAATTCATTTTAATGTAAGATATTTTAACGGACTTCGGCATTTCCTTGATGTCTTACATTTTGTCACTTATTTGTCACTTTCTTTTACGCTGGCCAGTCACTTTTTCACTTTTATTGAACCAGGAAAGTGTTACCAGCCCTGTATACAGTATAATGTGGTTGTGGATGTCAATTGCATTAAAGTAATCCTAATTCAATATTAGAAATTCATTTTAATGTATATACAGAATTGCCCTAATATGGTCCATTATTGCTGGTTGAACAAACAAACATGGTGAAACTTTTTGTTTGTTATACCGTAGATTTGCCCTATATATGACAATGGATTGTGACTGGAGCATGTTGATTATTGATTACACATCAGATAACAATTGGCCCGTATGGAGAGTATCATTTGTATATTTCATGACAACTGATAATTGATACCTACATGCGTGAAGAATAATCTTTTTTTGAATTTGCTTCCTTCCCAGAACTCAGAAATCATTAATCATTTTTGTACATCCCATATCATCTATCTATACCACTATCAAATCAATAAAAAAAATGACAAATGTAATGTAATTCGCTATGAAGTAAATATGCATGAACATTGTGGTTATGAATTTTTATATTTACTCCATTGAGAATTCTATTAAAGAATTAATTGTTTTGGTTCAGTTTCTAATGTGTTTTAAAAAATGTTCTAAGTTAATATTGTCTTCCTCTGAAGTAAAACAAATATTTTATAGATATTTCCTTAAAATTTTGGGAGAACATGGATGACATTGATACTCGTGGCGTCCCTTTATTTGTTAAGTACTACATATTGAATATTGAGATATTTTGAAAACCTTTGTATAGTATCAAGAAAAGCTGAGAACACTCGTCGAATTTTAAGTGGTGATATGCATGAATGGATGAGAAAATGGCCACAGTTTATGCAGAATTTTGAGTTACATGTCACTGATGTGAATGCTTCTAATGGTTTAGGCAAACATATTTGCTGTTTTATTCATGCAAAGCAATATCGGTCTGTAAGGTCTTCTCCAGCCATTGCTTCGTTTTATGTAACTGCATGCAGATCAACATTTTTATGATGCTATAGACATTTTACTGTTAGGAATGGTGCATGCAAGTGGGAGGATGAGTAACCACATGCACATTGAATTTTGTTTGCTCAATAATGGCAGGATGTAGAAAATATTAAGCAACATACAGTGGACCAAGAAACAAGACTGCTGATGTGGTGCTTCAATCAGTTGACTTTTTAATTACACTTTCACAGTAGCACAAGGTCCAGATGTTGGTAACAAAAATAATTCAAGTTAATAACTATACATTTGTCAAAGCAAACTGTAAATTCCCTGTTTGTGATACAAGGTTTTATTGCTTATATTTTCCACTGAATACAGTTTTTCTATTAGATATGGAACAGCCTCTTCAGCATTTTGCTGTAATCTGGTTTTGACAGGAAGGAAATTATATCCGAGATTAAAAATTTCAACTTCCATTGGCAGTTTTTGAGGTGGTTAGATACTTTCATGAAGTATGAAATTAAAAAGCTTCTCCAGAGTTTTGCATCATAGGAAACGCAACAGCTGACTTGAATTTGTAATGTAAAACTTACTCAGTGTCTATAAAAACACCGAGTTCAATAAATTTTAAATAAAATAATACAAGAAATTATGGCCCGTGGAAAGGATCTGTCAGTAGATGTTAAACAGCACATTATCAATCTGCACAGTCAGAAGTATTCTTAGAGAGCTACTGTTATAGCCAGTTGCTTGTCATCAAAACAGCTGTACAACAAACATTTTCCAAGTTTAAAGCCAGAGGGAATCTTGATACAGCTAAGCAATCAGGAAGACCAAGGATCTCAATGCAGTGAGATGCAGCTTTGCGAAACTTGCAAAACAATGTGTCATTCCCTGCACAAGTGGCTTTGCAAATGCTTGGGAGCGGAATTGTGTACATGCCTATGGACGAGCTGTAAGCAGGCGATGCAAAGCTGAGACTAAATTGTTAATTTCATCATGGCATGCAAAAATACTTCTTGAATGGGCAATGCGGTTTCAGACACACACACCCAAGAACAGTGTGGCCGAGTTGTGTTCTCAGATGAGAGCCGAATATACATCGGGTATTGTTACAACATAGGAAAGAAGGTATGGAGACATCAAACAGAAAAGTTTAACAAAGATTGCCTCCAGTCAAGTGTCAAATTTCCACTGGGAGTAATGATATGGGGCTGCATGACCTCATTTAGGATTAGCACAATGTGCATTTGTACAAACACAGTCAATGGAGATGCTTGCCAGTCTATCCTGGAACACTTGCTGCCTAGTCTTGATGACCACTTTGGCAACTTGCTGTTTCTTTTCCAATAGGATAATGTACCGTGCCATAAATGTAAACTTGTCACAAAATGGTTACAGGACAGAGATATTACTTACATTGCTTGGCCTCCTAACAGCTCAGACCTCGACCCCATTGAGAACGTGGCATTTATTAAAGAAGAAATAAAAAACATTTCCAAGATGCACCATCAAACTAAGGACAAGTTGAAGTCTGCCATTGCTGCTTCCTGGAATCTGATTACACCAAATAGTGCTGGCACCTTATTAACCAAGTGCCCAATCGGATTGAGGCTGTTTTAAGGGCAAAAGGTGGCCGAACTCGATTTTAGCTATATGTGGTCTTGTATATATTGTATATTTGTTCCAAGACAACATTAGTAATGAATAATGTGCCCAATTAATTGATGTTTTAGGTTTATGGTTAAGTAGCAAGTAGTGGAATGTGAATTTTTTAATTCATCCAACAAAGAAAGTGCAGAGACATATTACATCAAGGACACAATATGCTTGATCAGGACTAGGCACTCCTCTGTTTAGCCAATAGGGGTGGCAGCGCGCCACGTTATTGGTCGATGGAATATGACGTCAAAATCGTCATCTTCCAGGACCTGGAAAATGTACCGTATGTATCGATCGAGGTATCGATACATTTCTAGATACGTTGCCGACTCGGTTGCCGATACACCGTCGATACGCTCAAAGACACACTATTGCCATGTTGACGTGAATCTATTTGTAGCCATCCATTGATGACCGGTTTGGCATAACTATTTTAAACGATTTTTGAGAAAGACAAGCGCAATTTTAGAAAAATAGAACAGCCGCGATCGGCCGCAATGTTCGAATTCAACTGCAAACGGTACGCCTTTTCTGTATCGGTACGCCAGTATCGGTATTCTACGATACTTGGAGAGCGCCACCATGCGGCAATGTATGAAGCGCAGATCCATACTTCGAATTCGCAGAGTGCCTAGTCCTGGTTAAGTATATTGTGTCCTTGCCCTGATCTAACCTCTTGCTTCTCTCGCAATTTTTGTATGGCTTCATGTGCAGCAGAGATCATCACATTTTCCACTGAAATCCCAAACATGGTTTTCCAAGATGCTTAATTTATTACCAATTAATAACAGAAAAAAAATATGGAAAAATAGGAAAATATAG
>JAVBJR010000898.1:0-3666 GCA_031546965.1 Dysgonomonas sp. | reverse complement strand
AAGGCAATTCCTGTTACCCATTTGAGGAATTATGTTTGGCTGAACGGTGGTGGTGCACTTACCTGCATGGCAACATATGTTGTACAGTGATGTCAAAATTGGGGAGGGGGCGGCAGGAAAATTAATAATGCGATTACTCCTCCATTTTACATCCGATTTTGAATCTGTTTTCAGCAACGTGTTTGCAATACCGATAGCAACCCTTTCCTAATTTACACTACTCATTCAGCTCGAAAGCTGTCCGATGTAGAATCCGTCTGACCTTGTGGCTATCCTTCAAGGTCATCACTGATGTCACCAACAAATGTCCCCCTGACATATTACAGACCCACAGTTATAACTTTCTTTTTCAGATTATTAAAAAAATGACAAGACTTTTGCAACACACTGCACGCTTGCGATGGCTTTTCTCCGGGTTATCCGGTTTCCCCCATCATCTAATTAACTAGAATACCTTCATAGGGTTTCGCTGTGGGCCCCCAAAATTGTGTGTGCATTAAAATGCTTGCGTGCAACCCATATGGGTCTACGGACTACTGGTTAGCACGCTTGCTTGCCAGGCTAAAGGATAAGGGTAGGATGGGGCACCCGGGTTAAGACACTATGCTAGTGTATAGGACCCGTTAGCTACAGGATTATTATTATTATTATTATTATAAAAACTGCAGACACTATATAATAAAAACAGCAAGACTCACTCCCCTATGTTGGACAGCCTTCAACCATCTTGGTTACAATCTGCACCACTTATCGTTTCAATCACTGCATTAGTTATATCTGCAGCCAATTTATTTGTGCTAATCCTTTCTAAGAAAGAGAACATGCCAGATCCTGTTCAAATGACCATTTCAGAACAGGATCGTCAGAAATTAGCAGAATTATCTCAATCATTTTATTTCGGAAATCCGGATGCTCAAAAAGTTTTGACAAATAGCGCTCAACAAGTTTTGACACATAGCGTTCAATCCTTTTATTCTGCACAACATGATGACAGTGAGGTGCAAGAAGCATCATCATACCT
This sequence comes from Dysgonomonas sp., assembly GCA_031546965.1. Taxonomy (GTDB): domain Bacteria; phylum Bacteroidota; class Bacteroidia; order Bacteroidales; family Dysgonomonadaceae; genus Dysgonomonas_A. The sequence goes on along the minus strand of JAVBJR010000898.1, from coordinate 2,645 downwards.
GCCATCAGCCAGTCAGAAGCCACACAAAAAACTATCCCAAAAGAAAGGAAGTGACAAACAGCAACAAAAGGAAAAACAAGACACACTGTTGTGCCCCAGCCATTTCGGACCCTGAGAAAAATATTTTATAAATGGTTACTGTTATACAGGTTCACATATGGCATCAGTCCGAAGTCCCTTTCCGAGTGCGTTGATAATGAGTGAGCAGATGTTGTGCACCCTGCCATATCGACTACACGACTAAACCATACCGATTACACCCAAGAGCTTTGGGATGATACTCCTACCCAAGAGGTGTACAGATACACAGATGAGCAGGTGGCAGACAATACAAAAAGCATTGTCTCTGCGTTATGTACTGCTGGGGATATCGGTGAATTCCTTTCAATGTGCTATCGGATTGCAAATCAGATGAGATCTCCTGATGATTCCACAGTCTTGTTATTGTTTCCCGGAGCACTACAGAAAAATGATGCTCCTAAAAATTAATTCCAGGAGTTGTACAAAAATCATCAACACATTATTTCCGATGAACTCAGAACATTTCACACAGCAATGACTGAGTTGGAGAATTAAGACTGTGTCATAGTAGGCCCCGTACTGGCTGCCGCTGTCCACCGACTGTCCCAGAAGGACGCAAGACCAGTACTCAATAAGACGAGAGCAATCACCAAAAACCTGGTCAGATCCTACGCGGAAGAAAACATTAACATACCCTTATATCATGATAACATCTCAGCACTGGCAAAGTATAGAGGGAAACAAATGAGTTCTCTGGACAGAAACACTCTTTTTGAGGCACCAGTAGAAATGTTCTGTAACCCAAGGGCCGCAAAAAAGGGCAAAGCCCTATTGCAATTTATCTGGTTGCAGGCCTTCCAATACACAGGACTGCAACTGCTTACAGCTATAGGAGCTGCATGCGACATGTTTTCCATTTCTCCTGGGCACAGGTCATCAGAGAATTTTGTTATTTGGACGGCAAGCCAACCTCAACTGGGGACATCACATGAACATTATGTACATGGATGGGACATTCAGCTTAGCTCCACCACTGTTTGCCCAAATATATGTCATCCTGGCAAACTATGGTGGCTATGTGTTTCCTGTATTTTATGCTCTGTTGTCAGACAAAAAGCAAGAAACATATCAACGTTTGCATGTTCTGATAAGGGAAGTGTGTGTAGGATTTATACCCATAACTATTTCGGTAGACTTAAAAACAGCTGTGATTAATGCTTTAGAGGAGGCATACCCTGAAGCACAAATTTGTGGATGCCTATTTTACCTAATGAAAACTTGCAAAAGCATTTAGCACAGGTTGGCCTCTTGAACCACTACAACACTGATGTGTCATGGGCCAGAGCGAGAGCCGTGGGGACGTGGGAGGCCGGAGGTGGCAATGGCTTGATGGCTTGATGGCTGATGGTTGGTGACGTGGTTGAGGGGTGATGGCTTGATGGCTGATGGATGGTGACTTGGTTGAAGGGTGATGGCTTGATGGCTGATGGATGGAGTAGTGATGAGGACTTGTAGATGGCTTGGAGACTGTGGTGATGATACCTGATGGATGGAGTAGAGATGAGGGCTTGTAGATGGCTTGGAGACTGTGGTGATGATACCTGATGGATGGAGTAGAGATGAGGGCTTGTAGATGGCTTGGAGACTGTGGTGATGATACCTGATGGATGGAGTAGAGATGAGGCTTGTAGTTTGCTTGGAGACTGTGGTGATGATACCTGATGGATTAATGGAGTAGAGCTGAGGAAGTGTAGATGGATTGGAGACAGTGGTGATGATACCTGATGGATGGATGGAGTAGAGATGAGGACTTGTAGATGGCTTGGAGACTGTGGTGATGATACCTGATGGATGGAGTAGTTGCTAGTGGTCCAGATACAAGGCAGCTACTCCTTTTATAGCCGGTTTCGTGACAGGGGGCGCCCCCTACGTGGTTTAACCCTTCCAGGAACCGAGTGCTTGGTTGCCTTGGACTTTGACTGGCTGCGCAATCCTGACTTGGATCTCGTGGCGAGAACCGGGGGTGACCAGTTCTTGACACCTTGCCCCCCTCCCGGACGGCCCCGGCGAGGGGACCACAGTAGCGGGTCGGGTTTGTCGGGAAATCTGGAGTGATAAATTTGGCGAGCCAAGGGGATCAAGTTCTCCCCGGGTTCCCAGCTCTGGTCGGCCGGTCCATAGCCTTCCCAGTCGATGAGGTACTCCACTCTCCCTGCCCGGTGGCGAGAATCCAGAACTTCCCGCACCGCGAAAAACGGCTCTCCTTCAACGTGCCCCGGCGCCGGTGGTGGCTGCACGCGTCTCGGGATGATATTGGGCTGATAGGGTGCCAAACAGGATACGTGAAAGACATTGTGAATCCGTAGAGTAGGAGGAAGTTCCAGACGAAATGCTACATCGTTGATCTGGGATACAATAAGATAAGGTCCCAAACGCCGGTGATCTAACATGACACACGGCCTTGTGGTTCGAATGTGACGACGGAGTAACCAGACTCGGTCACCCACTTGAAAGGCATGATCTGTCCGCCAACGATCCGCGGCAGACTTGTAAGCCTGCTGAGCCCGAACTAAGTTGTTTATCAGTTTTTTCTGGATCTTGACTAGGTGCCGGACAAAGGCTTG
>JAVBJR010000764.1:0-3242 GCA_031546965.1 Dysgonomonas sp. | reverse complement strand
ACAATTCTATGCAACTATAATTCTATGCACAACCATAATTCTATGCACAATCATAATTCTATGCACAATTATAATTCTATGCACAATCATAATTCTATGCACAATTATAATTCTATGCACAATCATAATTCTATGCACAATTATAATTCTATGCACAATCATACTTCTATGCACAATTATAATTCTATGCACAATCATAATTCTATGCACACTTATAATTCTATGCACAATTATCCAGGAAAAATATAACATTTTGCAGAAACATTAACACAAATAACATTTTATGCACAATTATAATTCTATGCACAATTATCCAGAAAAAAACTTTTTGCAGAAACATTTACACAAATAACATTTTATGCACAATTCTGCAGGAAATATCACTTTCTTAGTAGATATCTTTGCATTAAATAAAATTTTACACAACATTCTGCACAAAATGTAACTTGTTAATTACATGTTTGTGCAATTATACCATTTTATATACTATTCTGGATAATATTAGAAATTCAAATCCCGGCTAGATCAGTCGACAGAGCATGAGATTCTTCATTCAGGTGGTTTAATAATCTGTACAAAAAATGTGTCGCCTTAAAAAACAATTTACCAGTTTTGCAATGATGAAACTCAAACAAAATTGTTCTTGAAAGTGGAGAAGCCGGAAAACGAGCCACCCATTATTTCTTTTCATTGTATATACGTCTTTGTGTGCCAAATAGGTCCAGTACATGCATAATTAAATATGAAGCAATACAAAATATGCTAACTTTAATGAAAATGTTGCCAATTCTTTAATTAACGTTCTACAAGATATTATCATGTTTGTAGCAATTCCTGGGACTTTACTTACACTAGGCGCATTCACAAACTGCCAAAATGACCGTGTTACATAATGTTATGAAATATAAAACTGGAAATTCAGGTTGAAAGCCATGTTAACAGGGCTAACATGCTATGTTCATGCTATGCAATTGTGTTTCTGAATGCGCCTACTATGTATTAAGATAATATATGTACAACATAAATTTCTGCTTCCATATTTGTCACATAACAGAAAATAAGTTACACACAGTGAAGTGTATTTATGCATTTAATTTAAATAATTACATTTCATCTTTTTACTATATTAAAATATATAATATTCTATTTAATTGTATATTGTCCCAAATTAATTCCATAATGATTATGTGCTTTTAGATTACTGCCACCGGAACATAATAAATAGATCACAATGTTACTTCACTTTAATGCAATTTGGTTATTTCATATAATAAATTGGCTTTATTTAGCTTTATTTAGCTAAATAATTGAATTTTGTTATTGTGCTATAAATAATTTTATTTTGATATTTTGCTTTAAATACTTTTGTTATTTAGTTATAAAACTTTTGTAATTTTACTTTAAATATACTTTAGTAATTTTACTTTAAATATACTTTTGTAGTTTTACTTTAAATATACTTTAGTAATTTTAATTTAAATATACTTTAGTAATTATACTTTTGTTAATTTCCTTTAATTATACTTTTGTTAATTTCCTTTAAATATTTTTGTAATTTTACTTTAAATATGCTTTTGTAATTTTACTTTAAATATACTTTTGAAATTTTACTTTAAATATATTTTTGTAATTTTACTTTAAATATACTTCTGTTAATTCGGTTTCAATATTTTCGTGATTTTGTTCATTTGCTTTAAATACTTCACTTTTACTCCTGGTTTTATATTAACTATTTCATCCAATTTAGTCACTGTAATTTACTTCCCATCTCACATTAATTTTTTACTTTACTTTTAATTTATTTACTTAACTTATTTACTTTAATTGATTTACTTTAATTTATAAACATTAATTTACTTAATTTAATTTACTTACTTTAACTTATTTTCTTTAATTTATTAACTTTGATATATGTACATACTTTATTCATTACTAACTTTATTTCCATTTTAATTACTTTAATTACTGACTATAATTTTATTACTTCACATAATCATATTACCTTTACTTTACTTACTAGTTAGTACCTTTAATTTTATTACTTGACATATTTACATTACATTAACTTCACTTTGTTATTTGTATTTTATTACCTTCCTTCATTATAACGCACAGATAACACAGTTAATTAATTGTATAACCGCATTTGTTGATTAATTTTCAGGATTTTTAACTTGTCCCTTGTTTCAAGTTCATAATATTTTCACCCAATATTGTAAAATACATGTAATTAGTTTTTTTATGTTGTATAGTGTATGGAATAGTTATAGTTCAGCTTTACAACATTGAACTGAAAGCTCTACATTTTTATTCTGGAGATTTGGGTCACACAAACTTACAAAGAAAGTTTCTAAATACCAATAAAAGAATAAAGTATTTACTGTGGAAAATAGTTTTAACATCACTAAGTTTTGACATTAATTTTTAATAGCATAAATAATTTAAAATTTAACATGTGTTTGTAAAATTAAATAGAAATATTTAAAGTAATGTTCAACCGTGGATTATTTTGCACCAAAATAAATGTTGGGTCTTTCAGAAAGCAAGTCAAAAACCGGTTCAGGGTTTCCTTTATAGGACAACTGTTTAGGGGTTTTCTTATTCAACAAAAAAGCTTCACACACTCTCGCAAGATGGCGTCTTTTTTTTCTTTGTCCTACTACTTCCATTTGATGATAGGAAACGAGGTCAACTACTATGAGCAATGGAAGTAGGATATTTAGATATAACATCATTAATTATCTGCTTCTCACATTTTTAAATTAAATGACTATTATACTTGATAGATTTATTAATTAGCCTTAAATATAGTCAAATATCTATATAATAATCAAGTGGTACAATTACAATATTAGTGAAATTACCAGTAAATTTCCAATATGTAACTAGAATTATATTTAGTAATTTGAAATAGAAAATGTAAGACATTTAAGTGTCATATTATTTATTAATATCCCATTGTAATAAATACTTAATAATTTTATTGGATCATTCATAAATTATAGGGACTTTCTAACAGTTTTAATTTATTCACATTTATACAAATCTTTGGGATAAACTACTGTGACACTTTGTAGGACAAAGCTATGAAACCAGTTTAACAAGGTGATTTTGAAATTGGCCAAAAAGGTAACCTTTATTACATTTTTTGGGAAATAACTGGAAAATATGGAATTTAAAAAGAACTTATTCAGATTATGATAACACTACATTTATTAATAGAACATTGCAACAATTTGAGT
>JAVBJR010000622.1:0-3992 GCA_031546965.1 Dysgonomonas sp. | reverse complement strand
GGCCCACGACCCAGTGAAACTAGCCACTGCGCCGACTGCTCACCTGCTAGAAGGCGGCCAATACCACCAAGTGCTACATTGTTAAACCAGCGACTAAACTACCTGCGTACCTGCTAGAAGGGGGTGTCGATCGTGCCATTGTTGTGAGTGGTGCACTGGCTGTGAAACAGTTGGGAGCAATTGATGCTGGACACTACCATGGAACGTATTGCATTTTAACGAAATAACATTAGCCACGCAAGAAATCCCGTTATTGGTTTATGTGCAATTTTTACATGACATTTTTCCCCATTGCGTTCAATTATGACATTTTAGTCATCACTTTCATGGTCTGATGCTGGAACTGCCGATGCAGTTGCCGTCAGTCACCCTTCTTGCTGGATCCCACCACTAATTTCTGAAAAACATGATCACATACGGTGTGGACTCCACCAAGAATGGTGAGGGCAACTGGAAAATCTCGCAGTTCCACCGTTCACCCTATACAGTGTCATGTACATTTACAGGTGGTATGTACACCACAAGCCATCTGTAAATGTGTGGTTGTGCTATCGACACCCCCTTCTAGCACGTACGCAGGTAGTTTAGTCGCTGGTTTAACAATGTAGCACTTGGTGGTATTGGCCGCCTTCTAGCAGGTGAGCAGTCGGCGCAGTGGCTAGTTTCACTGGGTCGTGGGCCGCTAGTGACCAACAAAAGTTGCAATTGATGTAAAACAGACCGAAGAGAATGAATGCTATTTGTATTACAACATTGTGTTATCTGTGTTCAGTGTTAAGCATGACACCAGAAGATGCAATGACCATCCTGCTGTTGATAACAAATGTTAAGGATTGTGTCATAGAATCCTTTCCATCACGAAACATGCTGCATAAGGAATTTTGTTCAGATGAAAACAAGGAGAATGCGCTGAAATTCATCACACTGGTGCACTCCAACATAAAACAAATTCACATGAAGGAGCGCAACATGTGCAACCTCTGTGACAAAGTTTTTCTGTATTTCTTGCCAAACGTGATTCCTGGATTTAAAGATATTTTTCACGAAGTACAGGAGGAGAGCATGGACGACCTGTCAGTCGTAATGTCAAATTATGGCCAATTAATTTTTAAGGCTTACTGTGATAAGCAATGTGAGCCAAATGAAGGAAGTGGCAACAGCACGAGCATATGCAATGTGTCCTTTGCTGTTGGAGTAATTGCAAAGGAAGAGCGTCGGCGAGGTATCATTGCTTTTGGTGGAGGTAGCAAATTCAGTTTCTGTGAACAGTCAGTTGAAGAATGATAGAGTTATATCATAAAAATTGCTATGCATGTTAAAGTGTGCATCGGACTGCTATGGAGAATTAATAACAAAAGAGGGAAACATTCACTGAAGCAATTACACAAATATAGGAAACTATATATAATATGTCTGCAAATTCGGGAAACCGATATTTCATTCATTCCGGAGTCTTTGCAGGTCTGAAACAGAGGTGGGATGTTTTTCCCTTCGCACCACACGTTTCCATTCCTTTATGCATTTGAAGACCACATGACAAGAAGTCTGACAGAAAATAATTTTAGAAGGAATGGCAAGAACATCATAAAAGTAAAAGTGTGGTTTCTATTAGAAACATGATCTAAGATTGGGGATTTTCCATCCACAGAACATTGGGTAATTGAAGCAAAAGCTTGATTAACCATGTATCTTAACATATTTATGAAAGGGAACACATCATTTTCAATATACAAATTTTGCACAAAATGTATTGCAATGAAACTCAAAAACTGTAGGGTGTGTCAGGTGTTCTGTGTGCAGTGAATGATATTGCTCCAGCCCAGTGAATTGAATAATTTAAAATATACAAATTAAATATGGTGTATGTGACAATATTTTGGCAGTAGTAATTTATTGTTTCCCATGAAAGTTGTGCAAACACAATTATGTTCGAATTTCAGAGCAGTAAAGGGTGTATGACAATGGTGATTCCTGATTTTACCCTGCATTACATAGTTAATTTGAATTGGAAAGTCCTCAATACTGGAATGAAGGGTTTGGTGTATAAATGAACTAATTGCATGCAGACTACAATGCTGAGCCTGGAACAGGACGTATTCCTGAAATCAAAATTTCTCTCCGGTTGCCATCTAGTGCAAGCACTCGTGGAGGCTGAACACACAGATGAAGATTTGTTAGAGTTTTATGTGGTGTTGCTTCCTAAGTTTGGTCATGCACGCTTCAATGAAAGTTGGAACAGCAAGTGCAAGTTAGCTACAGTAGGTTTATCGAAAGAGGGAGAATCCCTCAGGGACAAAATGTATACTTTTGCTTCCATGGGCACCAACAAAAGACGTAAAGGAGACATTAAGACTGTAAAGGAGAACAAGACATAAAAAGTAATTCAATCAGCTTATGTGCGATTACTTGCTAAAGATTGACACTTAAAATTAGTATTTTAATTTTAGTGTGCCCAATAGGTTGACGATTGTGCACATAAAATTCTTCCAGACCACTGTAAACCCAGAAGGAAATTAACATACAAAACAATGGAAACAACTACAATGTTAAGTACCAAGCCCACTTTAATAGAGTTTTCCACTTTCATTAGAATATTTACTGAAATAAACAAGTATTGGTTTGAAATAGAAATATTACAACAAAGCATGCACTAACACAATTATACAATACATTAGGTAAACTCAATTACCTGTTTTTACATATTTTTCCAACGATATTTGGTCAACAGTTGCAGCTGGAAGGAATTTCGAATTCTGCCGATTTTTTCCTGAAACCGGCGCTCGTACATATGAATTGGCCGAAATAATCCACGGACAATAATCATAGCATTGGATAACCAGAAAGTTAGAAAGTATTGTAATGATACACTATTCTTACCGATTTGCGCATGATGACCTGCGTTTCTTTTGCGATGTAGGTGATTTAGATGTAGGGGAGACCGGGGCTATTCACATCAAGGGGTAAAGTGTGTCAAGCTATCTGGCGGTCGCATTTTAATTTTAAAAATCACGAATTTGTAACAGAATAAAGCCATCACATTTATACACGCTGAGGAAAATTTATATTGATGTAGCTTAGAAACAACCGGAATAGAATATGAAAAACTGTTTTTGGACTAAAAATGCAAACTTTTTGCCAAATTTGTCTTTCAGCACACTATTGCCATCGTTGAAAAATATATTCCACGTGAAAGCATGGTTCCTTACCTGCAGAATGACACCCAGTATGATGTCCTAACTACAGTGGGGACTCGCTAATCCGACCCCCCACTAGTCTGAATACCCTTATAATCCGAACGGAGGAAAACCCGTGTTGAAATCAAGTTAATTTCTCTGAGTAGGAATTTTGAACTTTGAACCATGCGTTTTCCAACATTTCAGTTGTTGTGAAAGCAACGCTTTTCGTCAAAGTTAATAAATACATATTCAGCACCTTATTCACATCAGGCTTTGTTCAAAAACTATATTTTTTGGAGATATTATTCAAGAAAATCTCTGTTGAAATTAGTAAAAAAATTAGACACTTAAAATTCGTTGGGGTAATTCAGTTAGGAGGTTAGCTGCACTATCTGGCAAGTTTTTATTACATACTATACAGTACGGACTCGTTAATCCGAATTTTTCGTTACTCCGAACGACCCAAACATTATATAATTCGAATTAGCGAGTCCGTACGTAGTACAGTCATACCTCAATTGGACAAAAAACTGAGCTATCAAATGTATTAGTTTTTCCACAAAAAATATTTCATATTCCTGTAATGGCATTTCACAGTGTGCATAAAGAATGTGCAGGAATTTTATTTTCTAAAACTATTTTAATTTCAATTGCTGTACACACTATATACACATGTTTGTTCTTTTTTGGGTAAACTTTTGTGAGCATCTAAAATCTCCTTGCTAAAATGCACAATTTCGAATGTGCATAACTTCAAAAAATCCAGACATAACTTCAAATGGCATAAGTTCAAAAATGTTGAAGAGAACAAGTCGG
>JAVBJR010001216.1:0-3294 GCA_031546965.1 Dysgonomonas sp. | reverse complement strand
TTCGCAAATCTGGATGTTTACGAGGAGATGATTTGTGCGGGTCCGGCTCGGGTTTTTGTGCCGTTGGGACGCGAATTGAGTGGTCGGCATCCAGAAGAAGCGCACCTGGTTTCGTCTTCGAAAAATGCGCGCCATTCCGATCTTTCTTTTCAACTTCTCGATACACTCAAGGATTTTTCAATCCACACCGACAATACGAACGTAAGTAATAATTGGTTTCACCTATGGTTTCACCTTGGACCAAAACTAATAATTGGCCTTTATATTCAAATGTATTTGAAAACGTGTTTCAAATTTTTGTTAACTTACTGTTCGTCCAGGATGGTGGTCCTGAAAGGTGGATTATGCGAGAATGGTCAGATGGTGAATGGCATTTCGAAGAAGAACTGTATTTTGCCAGAAAAACTGCAATTTGGAGCAGAGGAACCCATCATGGCAGATGGGATTTACACAAGACGTTTACTGTCGATTCACCAATCCAGCAGGTTCACTTAATTCCACTTAATTCATGCATGCAGTTTATATTTTTGTAATTTTCATTGTCTATTTATATATTTATTGGCAGGCATTGTGGTGTGATTTCTTCATTGCTGAGAACAAACCCAGTGTTATAGGTGATTCAATTGATCCTTCTCAAGGTATATTCCATTCCATTTTTAATTATAAAAGTGTATTGTGTGCATAGCATTTCTTGTTCATCTCTTAATCCTGTTGTTGCCTAGCTCCAGTTCTGTGTGTCTTATTTTCAATTTTGTTTGAGAAAACGCTATTAATGACATGCATTGCAGATTTTAGTACAATACTGTATATTGTTATTAACATACCTATATGATTGTATCATGTTAAGCTATATGTGTATTAACCATATATTTATGTTTTTTTATTCATTTAGGAATTTATTATTGTATTGCTAATTAATGCTATTGTACTAATGGATTGATTTGTTAAATGTACTCGCATTTTTTGTTTGGGATATGCTTTATGGGGAGATAAATTATTGCACACATTGTTTGGCATTCTCATTTTATTGCTATATTTGGTTTAAAAAGTGGGAGAAGTTCATTATTTCCTCCTGGCAGTAAGAATTATTCTGAATTAAATTCCATCTATTGTGGAATTTTAACTGCATTCCTAATTGCATGATTGTGTGCAATTGTGTAATTTGATGGAAGAGTTTTATATACATGTGTTTTTATATAGTGTATATTAAATACATTCGGGGTGTGATTTATCAATGAGCTATATAACTGTACTTGAGCATTTATTAATTTGACATTTTTTCTTTTAAATATTTGAGGGGAATATTTTTCTGCTGTCTGCATTCTTGATGGTTGTTCAATCAACATCTTTGAAACGAATGGCCAAGATTTTATAACGCCATTACCATTCCAAGTCAGTAATTTTGTTTCATTCTCTATTGAAATTTACATCCCTGATATTCAGAAAAATATATGTTGTGAATAATTTGTTACGATTACAGGTTAAGAAGTTATGGCCAACAAAATTTGGGCTTCTCATCGAGCGAAAACCCATTTCTTCAGATTCTATTTCACCCAAGAGGTTTGCAATAACAGTGGCATGTGAATATTACAATGATTTAACTATTGTTTATTTGTTTCAAATATGTAATCTTTACAACTTAGTTTGCGGGAAGGGCTACCTGTACTTTTCACTCTTCTTCATCCACTAGATGAAATCACTCCTGTTGTTTGCAACAAGGTTACAGTCCAAGGTGCAATAAATGTTCATTACATACAATATACACTTGTCTTTGTTTAAATTTTGATGTACATATTTTTACACTTGTTTTCCAGGTGGTGCGTCAAGAACTAGTCAAGTGACCGACCAAAACCTCCATGTTGTACATACTGATTTAGATTTGTCTCTGGTTATTACCTTTGATTCATCCATTGGTGCACATTCAGTCTGGAAGCTGCAAAGAACTTCTGATTTGGAGGTTGTTTGAAAATATGTATTTTACCAATTATGACTATAATTAAGTTTCAACTCGTAAAATTTTGAAATTAATGTATTGTTTTTTTGTTATAGGACGAGAACCTTGCATTCACAGTACTCGAAAATCGTACACCAAATGTGCAGTGCCACGTGGGTTGCAGTACTCCGCTTCCCGCGCATATTGCCCGAAGAATAAAGCAAGCGTCGAATACGCCGCTGCGTGTTGGGCAACTTTTCAGTTCTCCTGCAGGGACTTCTTGGGCATCTACACCAAATATATCGAGTAAAGCCCAGCGTGCCGCTATAAGCAGGTCGCAGACACCTACTTGCGGCAACCCTTTTGACTACTCGGCCGCACCGTCTCCTTCAATGCACGCGTCACACTTGAAGAAGAGCATCTTCCAAATTCAGAGCTGCTCTCATGTTAGCCAAAGTTGCACTTTGAGCAGATTCCGTGATCCTCTTTCAGCTGATGTTAGCCTGGAATTGCTTTGGACAGAGTCATCAAAAACACTTGGCAAATGGTAAGGAAGTGTGCCGTTGTTGGATTATATAATTTGTAAGGAAATAATATTGTTGCAGTTTTACCAATTTAATACACTGTCTTTGAATAATGTCAAGTGTGTTTGAAATGAGATGGGATTATGCTAGTTAAAATAGTATTAACAAAAAATGTTGGGTTATTTTGCAGATTATTTTCCAATTGAGTCATTTACCTTATAACTCTAGTTTCCTTATCATCTATCGTTTTACTGGTTCCAAAATACGTTTTTAACATTAATTTAGCTGTAAAATAATTATAATATGTTCATTAATGTTGTGGAAAATACAACTGCAGTTTATTTAATTCAAATATTTGATTATGCGACTGAACTCTCTAAATGTGCTGTAAAATGTTGTGTGCTTTTTGGTAATGGATTACACATTCAATGTTTATTTTCATATGTTGTATTAATACAGAATACAGTATGGATTTGTTTTTTATTTCCAGTGGCCCTGCTTCAAAAGTTTTCTTTACAAATGATTTTACCAAGCAACGCTTCTTGTGTCTTCTCGTCCCTTCAAAAAGCCAGTTGCGGTAAGTGTATTGAAATACATGTTTCCTTGTTTTGAAATATGTTGCTGTTGTGAAACTTAAAAATGTGTAATTTAATATTTCCCAGGTTTGTCAGAATCGAAGAAAGCAATGACTTACAGCAAATTATATTTGGAATTACTAGCAGCATTTCTGCAAAAGATGTTGCACCACTTGAGGTATATGCTTCTTTGCACTAATGTTTTTGCATTTTAAGGCAATCAAATTTACAACCTGTTATTTTAAATTAGGGAAGTGATTTA
>JAVBJR010000064.1:0-2730 GCA_031546965.1 Dysgonomonas sp. | reverse complement strand
ACGAAAAAACTTTTGATATGTTATTATACATCTAAAAGCATTCACTTGTATCGCTAAATGATTGCATAGTTGTAATAATTAATCTTAGAAAACACGAATTCAAGTGGCACTAGCTTTTGCGGAAGGGCGATTCACTCGTTTTCGGAGGGGCGCGTTCTTTTGATAGAACGATGGAACGGCAGAAAAGACGCGGTTTTGGTGACGCGTCTATTCGAATTTCCGTTACGGATGGCTACAAGCGGCGTCCGTTTTAACGACGATTGCCCTCCGTTATTTATGGGCTTCTGTGATTGGTGCCAGCGCTGGTAAAAAAATCTGAACCAACCAATCGGGAGGTTCCATTTGGGCTCGAAATCAAGATGTCAGCCTCCACGTTTTACACATTTCATTTGTTTTCTCGGATATGGTAGGGTTTATGACGATTCTGAAATAGCACAAATGATTCTTTTCCTGCCTACAATTTACTAAAAAAAAATTTCTCCGTGCAGTGTCCCTTTAAACTTCATCCGCTCATTGGAGTAACATGGCGAGCACAATGGCGCTTCAGCTAACGGGCAAATAAATAGTGAATTCTAAATTCACAATAACTTCGCCAATAAATTGTTAAAAATTATTCGGTAAATGAGAAATCTATTTTTGCATGTCTTATCTTTACATACCCGGTACTGTGTTTATCAGAGGGGGTTACAAAACCGTGTCCCACCACCTTTAATTACTCTCATTACGGGTCTACGGACTGCTGGTTAGCACGCTTGCTTGCGAGATTAGGAATAGTATGTTGGGATAAAAATGGCCCCCGGGTTAAAACACTATGCTTGTGTACTTGACTCGTCAGCATCAGGAATTAAACACTTAATTACTCTAATTAATCCCAGGAAACCAGATACGTGAAAATTATGTGAGATATTGTGAAAACTGTGTTCATTCGCTAACAGCGTGTAAGTGTGTTGAAAGTACAGCGCGTGTTAATGCAATTTAACATTTTCCATATACAGATAGATGTGTGCATGATTGTGCACATTAATATTGCTTGAATTTTTAGATTTTGCGTGAGAAATGCACCACTTCCAATATTTAATTGGTAGTCACGCGATTATGTAATGTAAGACTTCCAACGTTAAAATCACGATAAGACCTCGGCCAACTCCTACGTAGTTTCCCCATATTAGGTGGCGCGGTGAAAGTTCTCACCACGTAATTCCCACAAATTTTGGTTTCCTGGGATATCTTCTATTGTTACGCCCTTACAGCGAACACTCTTTGTAACCCTAACCGCTGCAGTAATTTTTCCTAGGGACAAGAAACACTTACAAAAATACTGTAATATTTTTTAAATAGTGTAATATGCATGTTAAACATTTTATTAATTAACATTTGGTATTACAGTTCAGCTTTGTATTTTTAAATAAAAAAACGGCTAACACTTTCCAAATGAATCATACAATCGATTCATTTCATCGGTACCCATTGGGACAAGACGATTTGTGCCAATTAAGCAGCTGGTTCCCTTAAGTGAAGAAAGCAAGTGTTGCAAAAAACCCCGTGTGGGAATTAGTAAAAAAAGTTATTAGCACTTAAAGTTCGATGGGGTAATTAAATTAGGAAGTTCACCTATGTTAGCCGATCTCGTATCTGGCAAACTTTAAAACTGAAAGTGTCAATAACTTTTTTTTACTTATTTCCACAGAGATTTTATTGCAACACTTGCTTTCTTCATGGTTTTTCTTCACGTAGGTTAAATTTCAGGGTACCTAACAAAACCATGTCAGTTCACCTTTAATGTGGAATATGCGGTTAGACGGCAAAAGCCATCACCATCATTCAGTTTCAATACAGAAGTTTTACTTTGTATATGCAACACATTAGAATGTTAATTTATCCACAACATGCCGATTTAGTTGCATGGATTTTTCCGTTGGTGGCGCTGCGGTCAGAATCCCGTTTGGTGCTGCTATGTATGCTGGCCAGAATAGCGAGTATGACAATAAAACAGGTTTTCCACGTTAAATAGCGGTTGTTTCGAAAAACATCCGTGAACATAAACGAACGACAGCGTGTGAAAACGTATTTTCAACTAGTTTAGATTACGTTAGGTTAATTAGTTTTGCCTCGGTGATGTCACACAATTGTTACTATATTAGTAAATTAAAATTATTTGTTGATATATTAAAAACCCAACTCCCGTAACAATTTCGTTACATCACCGAGGCAAAACTAATTAGCCTAACGTAATCTAAACTCGTTGAAAATACGTTTTCACACGCTGTCGTTCGTTTATGTTCACGGATGTTTTTCGAAACAACCGCGATTTAACGTATAAAACCGGTTTTATTGTCATACTCGCTATTCTGGCCAGCATACATAGCAGCACCAAACGGAATTCTGACCGCAGCGCCACCAACGGAAAAATCCATGCAACTATAAATCGGCATGTTGTGAATTGTTCATGAAGTTTTAAAACACCACACGTACGTACCCCACAGTTACAAAACCATCAAAAGAAATTGTCCACTAATAATATTGCAAAATAGGCACGCAGGAGTATAGACACTTAAGAGAACGCAATAATATTAGCAATATTTATAACCAGCAGATGGTAATATTTACTTTTTAAATGCCAAGCCAAGAAGAATATTTGCTTTATTGCGTTTGCCTGAGATGGTCGATTTTTTCTTTGGAACAGCGCTTTATTAAAGTATATAAGGATACGTGACTTGAACATCTGTCAAG
>JAVBJR010000793.1:0-7442 GCA_031546965.1 Dysgonomonas sp. | reverse complement strand
ATACTTGCATTTCAATGAAATTGCCGATTTCCTTCCCCGAGAACCGCAAACAGACGGATTACGTACGTACCCGGCGGGGGCGTGGTTCGATGACGAGTCAAGTGTACAAGTAGACCAATAGGATGGCGTAAGCGGACTTTTAGCCGATTTCTTTGAATAGCAATTGCTCAACATCCCTGTAGCCGAAAAAATTTACAACCTGCCTGACTATTCTTCGATACTCGATCAATTTAGCGACCTGATTGTCTTTGCAATCAAAGATAACGAAAAATACCCTGACAGTTCTCCTTAAACTTGTTTCGCTATAGTCTGATTAAGCGCAAGAAAGGATTTGGGAGTGGCAGTTTGGGCGGATCCATTTTGGTGTTAGGGGTGCTATACTCCTAGCAGGGGTTCTATTTCACCCCTTAGTCCCAGGGGCGGAGCCAAGGTATCATGGCTGTCCCCCTCTCCTTTGTTAGTAAATTGGTACGAGTTAATAATCCTTTAATTTTACTGTTGATGGACCTTACCAAAAGCAGGTTTTGCAAGGGTTTGTGGACACGTGTTCCATCAAATTAAAGGATTAACTTATACTAATTTACTAACAAAGGAGAGAGGGGGACAGCCAGGATAACTTGGCTCCGCCCCTGGGACCAAGGGGTGAAATAGAACCGCTGCTACTGTAGTTGCCACTAGAGTCCGGCCAGGGGTCACGATTTTAATAGGGAAGGACATGGGTCAGAGCAAGGAGTTGTATACTAACAGGAGTTAAGACCGCCTAGCTGCTGTGTGAGGCCATGCTATTGGAATGCCAGCTATTGGCTGAGGCCAGCCAACCAATAGGAAAGTTCGATAATAGCTGTGACGTCACCGCCCGCTTCATTCCGTGCCGCCATTGGCCTGCGGTCGCCATGGAAACGTTCGATTCCAATCTAGTTTTGCCGGTTTTCAATAGATTTTCGACGTTTTTGCGATGCTGACAGCTTTGACAATCGTATATATCATATTTCTTGCATGCATACAACAATAAATGATTCAACTCACCTTCATTTGCCTTGTCAAAGCTGTCAGCATCGCAAAAACGTATCGAAAATCCGTTGAAAACCGGGAAAACTAGATTGGAATCGAACGTTTCCATGGCGACCGCATGCCAATGGTGGCACGGAATGAAGCCTTGGAATGAAGCCTTGGAATGAAGCAGGCAGTGACGTCACAGCTATTATCGAATTTTCCTATCGGTTGGCTGGCCTCAGCCAATAGCTGGCATTCCAATAGCATGGCCTCACACAGCAGCAGGCGGTCTTAACTCTTGTTAAGCATACAACTCCTTGGTCAGAGTCATTTTCTCCTTGGCCAGAGGGGTCTTAGTGTGAGGGAGGGGTAGCATGAACCTGTAACTGAGTCCTCACTGAGCCTAACACCCCTTCAGCTAAGCAGAAAATGACTCTAACCCATGACCTTCCCTATTAAAATTGTGACCCCTGGCCGGACTCTAGTGGCTACTACAGTAGGAGTATATGCAGCAAATTATTAGGTACAGGAGTGAAAAACAACCCACAAAACCTGCTGTAACATATTTTATAACCAGTTCCAAGTCCATTGCTGTGCTTGAACAGACTATGTCTTTCCATGTTATGCTTTGCGGTATGTACTTTTGTATGACCTGATGAGCGCAAAATTCACAATGTTCCCCCTTAAAGTATTATTAATTTGACGTGCAGCGTTTATCGATGACAACATCAGCGATGACGTCAGATGCTTCAAGAAAGTTTGGGCTACCAAAGAGTCAGACCTCAAGTGAGCATATATAAATTCATTTATTTGTTTCATGTTCTGCAAAGCCTCGTTTGGTAAAATTAATGCCTTCTGTGAGAAACTTGTATTCTATTTAAAGCTATTATACAGGGTTAGGCAAAAGCCTGTACTAGCTATTGCAAATATCTTTAAAATGGCAAGTGATATCTCTGTACAGTTTTCACGATTGAATAGGAAGTCCTATGGTGGCAATTTGAAAATCATATTGCACGTGACCTACGTATGATATCAACATCAAGGTCCTTGTATTTCTATATTTTAACTGCTAAATCTAGGCTGCTAATTTCAATTGGAAAGTTCAAGGCCATGTTATTTTTAGTGTAGCAAATGCTACTATCTACATATGTTTATCACCAACCTTCGACTAACTACCAGTGCTTTAGTGTCCTCGAAATCATGCTATGCAGGGTAGCAAGACTTCGTAATAATTGTGCATCATTAATACGCAATCGTATTTCATACAAATCCGAGCACAGAATGATGTCATCTATATCAATAAAAGGGAATGTCTGTCTCTCTGTCTGTCTGTCCGTCACGATGCATTTCCACAATTTTAATGCTATCGCCTTCAAACCTTCGCAGGGGGACGCGGAATTCCCTAACTCAGGTCGCTGGGGGTCTCGCGACTCCCGCCCCCGCCTCCTGCGCATAAAACGCCTAACGCCTCCCTGTCACCCAAAAAGTTGGTTTTCCAGCAATGCTCCCCGGGTTTCCCCAGGGCTGTTGCCCAGGGAAACGGGGATTGGCCATGGTACCGGGTATTGCCCAGGGTTCCGGGGATTGGCCAGGGAACCGGGTATTGCCCAGGGAACCGGGGAAGGTGGTAGGCTACCTGACTCCCACCCCCCTGGTGCCACATGATACCTTAAAAGCCCTTCAATACAGTCACAAACCTATAAACACTATTGTGTCACATTGCCACAATCAGTTCATGCGCGACCACCCAACCCCTTGATGTACTTTGGCTTCACAACACCATACACCCCCGGGCAACGCCGGGTTTTTCAGCTAGTACATACATAATTTGGACTTGTACAAACTACGAAAATGTCTGTGCTAATTGCAATACTTGAATTGAGCCTACTGCCGATGAGAATTAGTACAAAAACCACACAGCTTCATGGATCTTTCCTTGATGATGACGTCATAGGTCACGTGCAATATGATTTTAACATCCCCCTTATGACGTCCTATTCAATCATGAAAACTATTCCAAGCTATCACTTACCATTCTAAATATATTTGCAACAAACTTTTGCTTCGCCCTGTATAAGGAAGAATTTCAAATATACAAAATATATTGCTGTTTCATAACCGATAGATTCAAAATCGAATGTTGCACTATTCAAGGTTTTGGAGGATTGAACTGTATAAATAATAATAACTTACAATAATGGGAAATTGTCTATTCTAGAGCTGAATACGGCAAAAATAACGTACATTGGTACCTAGATGGGTGCCATATCTAAAAACTTATCACAATGTACTGTATGTATATTGAAACTTAGCAGCAACAGGTCTTGAAAAATCAGAGTTATTCATGACTATTCCAATTCACAGATGTTCCGCGGCACCACCTAGTGGCGAATATTTTTCCATTTTGAAGTGCATGGTCTTGAAGATACCAGAGTATTAATTCCAAATAAACATAATAGGAATACAGTGATACGTGATTCTACTTTGCACATCCTAGTGTGAATTTCATTAGGAACCTTGGCCCTGTCACATGTGCGTGTAAAAGACACGACATGCAGGATGTCGTGATGTAATGTAAACGGAAAGACCAATAGGATGATTCCCAGCTACAAGCTGAAACACTAATCTTAACATTAAGGACATTATGAAGATGTTTTTTTTCACTTTACTAAATACAGTAAAACATCGATAACTTGAACCTCCCTAACTCGAATTTCTCAATAAGTAGAACTGTTTTAAAATCCCCGGCAAACTCCCTATGCATTTATATTTCCGCTAATTCGAATTTTTGATAACTCGAATTTTGTTTGGCTTCCCATGGTGGTTCAGGTTATAGAGGTTTCACTGTGTATCCATTGTTTTTGGAAAAATAAATCAATCGACTGCAAGGAAACTTCAGGAGGAGTAAACTAAAATGGCGACCATTTTCACAATTCAACTGGGTCAAGGAATGGGCGCAAGAAGAGCACTAGAAGTTTTCCATGAGCAACAGCAAACAAAGTAGACAAGGTGGAAAAAAGTCGATGTTTGCAATTTGTCACCACCCCTGTCACAACCCCTACGCAGGTCAAAGGGCCTAAAGGACAGTAACCCCTACAGAACACAACCACCACGTTTGCAACTTCCACATCCTGTTCAAGGATCATCCAGAAGCTTCAATACAAATCATATAAATAGAAGGGACCCAACAACTTGCAACTCATTCTGGCCTGACCATGACACACCAGCACTCAATAGAGAGGTTCTGCACGGCGTTTGTTAGGTACGGCGACGCCAAGGAGGGGGAAAACATCATCACATTTTGTGCTGACGTCATTGGTAGGGCCTACTCCCTCCCGTGTTTCCTGCTAGGTGTCCCGTTTGCAACGTCTGATGGCTGCTCCAGCAGTAGCAGAGAAACGGGTGAGTTTGTACCCCCTACAGCTCATTGGTTTGACTGCCAATTACAAACGCCGCCCAGAACCATAATCGCGACGGGTACGTGTCGGGAATGGGACGCCTGGGATGACCCATCGCCAGGCGTCGCGCGTTGCCCTTGCCGTTTTGTTTGCAGAACCTCTCTAATAAACCATTTCCTTGAAGAATTTCAGTTCTTTTTCCACTTTTCATAGTATTTTAATCAGAACTTTGAAACAGTTCTTTACAAGTTTCCATCAACAATGTGATCATCATCAGAAGCGACAATCTAGGACAAAGTTCACTAGTTTCTTTTTAAAAAGATCTTTATAATCAGAAAATACTAAAATAATCATTATTACCTAACACATATAGTACCTACTCCATTCTGTATCATTTCTCATAAAGTTCACATTAAAATTCGATCACACGCTCAATAGGGTCATATTTATTCATCTTTCAACTGTTGAGGTGCCAACCGCCTCCTCACACAATTGAAAGTACAAATACATTAAAGACGGTTTAGTACGTTTTAATATAACTGTAATTGTCCCTTTTTAATGCAGGAATATGTTTAGGATATACGGTTTTCTAAACCCTGACGGTAAGATGACTCAGGGGTCGTGGAATAAGTCCTACTCCTAGAAAGTGGCATTTGCTTTAATATGACTACGTGCAGACCAAAGGACAAATTCAAGAGAGCAACATAGATTATTGGTTTCTCTATACAGCTTCAATTTCAATTTACACATAATACATACAATATTCAGTGAAGAGTGGCTTCCGTGACATCCGATACGTAAAAACGAACCGCTAAAGGACAGCTTTACAATCCCAGAATCGATTTCACCATTAACCCCATTAACCCTGATGTATATTGAAAAATCTGTAATAACTATTTGAATCCAATGCTTCCGAACTCCAGATGACGAAGAAACTCCAGAGCTGCTCGGTCATAATTCAAGATGCGGCTTATTTCCACGATTTTCCTTATAATCTTCCTCACGCAAAGTCTAGATTGCCGAATATATGACCGGTGTTCGCTGGCTAGAGAACTGTATTATGTTTACGGTATTGAACGTGAAGATATCCCATATTGTGAGTATTAACGCAATTTATCATGTATAAATTCATGGCGTATTCATCTAAATGTGTAAATTTAGTTGGTTTCATATAATAATGACATCTATAATATGTAGGGTTGTGCAATATCCATCACGTATCAGCATACGACACATCGCGCATCACTAGGAAGCACGGAACTATTATATCATATGGATTATTTCAAGTAATGGAATTTGACCGTACAAATATCTACGTACTAATAAGTATGATTTCAATATTAAGATACAAACGTTAACATCACACCTATATTTCAGTTTACCAACCAGTATGATTGCTACGACATAGCACATGAAAATACCAACAATCTGTGCAAAAAGCCATGTTCAGGTTTGAAATCACGACGGGACAAACGGATCAGGAATTAACAAGTTTCGCTATAGTCTGATTAAATACAAGAATGTACTTGGGAGTGCCGGCTAGGGTGACCCCATTTAGGTGGTGGGGGGTTGTGCACTGCAAATTCTTAGATAAAGGAGTCAATAACCACCTGCAAAACCGGTTTTACGCCCCTTCCATACTAGTTTCGAGTCCATTCTTGCGCTTGAACAGACTATAACATTCTCATCGAAAGTATTTTTCATTTCACGAGCAGCGTTCATCGATGACAGCATCAGCGATGACGTCAGATGCATGATCCAATTGTTAAGTGACGGCGAGAAGAACTTCGTGTAAGCAGAAATATACTCCAGTTACTGCTTCAATCCCTGAAAGAGGAGGAGCCAATAAAATTGGTACCCTACTCTGACACCTGCTAAAAGCGATAAGGGTATAAGAAGTAACCCGGTATTCCCCTTTGCGGTTGCAGGTGGGCAAAGGGCAGAGACATTTGTTTATTGTCCTTGTCAAATGGAAATACATCACCAGTTTCATTGGCTCCTCCTCTTTCAGGGATAGAAGCAGTAACTAGAGTACAAGTTAATTTTATGGGTTGTATATGTTACTGTCAATCTGGCAAACCAGACAATCTACCGAGTTGACGTCGCAACGCGACAATCATATGTTACAATGCCGCTATCTCGCGCTTTAAAAAACCTAATATACCCTAATCAGGGCTGATCATACATTTTTGGCTTGAAAATATTGGAAAAAGTGACTTTTTGCGTGAAAAAAGCTATCGAAAAGTGACCAATAGTGACCAATTAAAAAAATATTAAGTGGTTGTTTGTAATTAATAAGTTAAAAACAGACACTTCTGAGTAGTGTGATGTCAAATTAAGTATTATAAAAGCAATTTCCGGCACCCTCAACTTCTTAGGGTCATATACTTCAGATACACACCTTCAAATGTCACACTAAAAATTTCAAACATAAGCAAGCATTGGTTATTTGTAATATTAAAGAACACAAATCAAGTATTGCCAGGCTTAAAAATTGTACATTAAAATATGAAATACAACTTTTTATGAAATGTATTGTTGCACCGCCTTTTCCTGTACAGCTTACTTACTAACAGAAAACAATAACATGAAAAAGTTTAGCCCTTCAATCTCTATTGTTTTCCATTTATATGAAATGTCTTCCCATTTTGTAATGAAATTTGCTGATTTACGGAGTGACTTTTTTACGATATAGGGTACTAATAGTGACTTCTAACAAAAATAGCGACTGAAAGCCAAAAAGTGACTCATTTAGCAGTCCTGCCTAATTTAAACTAACTGACTAAACTATCACAGTACCACAAAGAATTAAAAAAAATATGTGGAGGCGGGAGAAAAGTGGTATTGGCACGGTTCACGTTTTTTCGTATAATAGACTTATCGTGATGTGACGTCATAATCAGCAGATTGTCTGCCTTTGTCATTATGGATAACATACTGCAAAGCCTCAATTAATACGTTTATTGCCTTCTATGAGACCCTTGTACGTAATTCAAAGCTACCAGCACAAACAAATAAGGCATGGTAATTGGTCCCGGCTCATGGAAATCA
>JAVBJR010000823.1:0-4508 GCA_031546965.1 Dysgonomonas sp. | reverse complement strand
ACAGGGATAATAAATTGAAAGATGAGATCAAAGGTGTTGCGGAAGTCGTCGCTTCGCAGAAGATGTCGTTGCAGGATGTTGAGAATCTTAAGGTGGAATCTTTGAAAGTTGGGGCTAAGATTGCGGCGAAAAGGGCTCTTTGGGATCAACAAAAGCAATTTACATGGGCCAGGGAAATGGAGTTAGCGTCTTGCAATGAACAGGTTCATTTAATTTCTTTCGCGGGAGTCCGCGAAACGAATGTGACTAAGGTAGCATTAATATATATGTTTTATGTGAAGGTCTCCAAAGATATTTCCAAGATTTACCCGTTGTCAAAAGCGATGTCCAGCCATTTGGGATTACGCGTTTCTGAACTTGAATTGGAGAAACTCGTATCGCAAAACACGCTTCCGACCGAGACCATCGCGGTCAGTTACAAGACAAAGATCGAAAACGCCTTTCAAGATCTTGGTAACCTCAACCACGAGATGTCCCTGAAGCTTTTGTCACGCAAAGCAGAACTGGAAAATGTAATAATAACATTCCTGGAATTAGAAATGCACATAATGTATATGTCACAGTAAATATGAAAAACCGTAATTTTGCAAAATTACTGAACCAGTAAGTATGACAAATCGATGTTAAAACAATGAATTACGTAAATACCGCTTTTCTCCCACCACCCACTATTTTTTTACATGTGTGCGGGACTGTGTTAGTTTAGTTAATTAGTTTAGGTTAGGTTTTTTAACGCGCTAACGGCTTGCGTCGTAAAATAGGCTTATGTCAAACTTACTAGTAATTTTGCAAAATTACGGTTTTTCATATTTACTGTAACATATACACAAGTGAGTTAATGTTTTGCTGAATCATTCCTTGGCTGAATTGTTTTTAGAAACAACAACGCCTGAAGTTGAAGAGGAAGAGTGTCAATATGTTGGAACTGAAAGAGAAGAGGTTGGACAAAGAAAACGAAATGTCCAAACAGGTAATACAGGGTGCTCCATAAGTCCAGCGTTGTAGGATCGCGGACAGATGAGTGCAGATCGATTCGGAGAAAAACAAATTCTCAATTAGTATAATGATTATGTTGAAAAAGTGAATGTTTTCTGTGTGATAGCAAATGGATGCAGATTGGCTAGATGAACAGAGCAAAATGGAAGAAGCTTCCGAGGAATTTAAGGATTGTCACGAGAAGGTTGGGAAATTGAATTCGATGATTGCGGAATTGAACGGGGCCATCTCAAAATTAAGGTATAATTAAATTTGCATTGAATATTATTACATTACTATAAGGCAGTATGGTGTGTTATTACTTAGTTATTACAATGTGAATCGTATTTAATTTCAAGGAAGGAAACTTCCGTGGATGTGTACAACAAGAAAATGGAGGCGATTAGCGCGTGGTTAGATGAAGCCAAACAGTTGGTGAAAGATCACGTGACTGAAATTAATGTGAGAAGGCTTTGAATTGAAAATAATGGTATGCTAACACAATGTTACCTTATTATATAAAAAGTACGTGTTTTATTGTATTTTGCAGACAATGTACAAGTGTCTTCCGGAGAAGTCGGATGCACATTTACGGTCAAAGGGCCGTGAAGTGAAACCGGATCCGGAAGTTAAATCTCTATGCGAAGAGGTCGATTATTTGATGGAATGGTCTTCCCGGTTACAACACGAACTGGAACAGGAAAAAGACAATAACCAGAAAGGAGTTTAAAAGATGTAATGTCGGATTTAACTTTACGACTACTTCACCTGTGTTTTTGAATTGTTCGAAAATACTTGTTTGTAGTAGTAATAATATTTGTATGTGTTTGTGGAAATGTTATGACGTGTTTGTAATTTTCCCAGTTATAAAAATGTAAATGATGATGTGCTCGGTTGCCATTTTATATTCTAACTAAACAATACGAATGTTTTACTTGAGGTTTTACTTTTGAATCACCATTGATAATGTTAATAAACGAGAGAAAGATGTATGAACAATACATTCTGTTGAGGACATGGAAAAATGACTGTTTTATCTATTTGTTTTATTTAAAACAAACAACAATTAATTTACAACTTCAATGTCCGTTTTCGAATCTCGCGGGAAAGGGAGGGGCGGGGCGTAAGTTACATCGATACGTATCGATACTGATTTAACTTGTATCGATATCGGAATCTATTTCCTGACCGGCTACTGTAAAACGCGGAAGATGTGGACGTTTTTCGTTAATTAAATAGCAGTTTTATCGGTTTATTGTCGTATTCTCTGCATAAATAGCAGCCGACAGAAGCGAGGTAACTAATTTATGCCGCTTTTTAACCGATTTTGTAGTAATTTGAGAACGACGTACGTCGTTCGGCATGCATCAGTTTCACGAGGTCGTATTTATTTTCTCCGTATTTTATATAGTTTTAATGTTTTTCTCGCAAGAAACGTGACAAAAATGTGGCATGAGGCGAGAAAACAGGAGAAGAAGATCAGGGGGATGATGGTGGATTACAAGAAAAGAGCCGAGAGAAGGAGGGGTTATTACGAAAAGATCGTAAGTAAACCGATGGTTTGTTTGCAACCCCGTTTGCAACAGTCTTGCTCGAGAACGAATTGCGTGCAAGGTTTCAGTGCATTGCTTGCGTAAATGTTGCGCGCAAGTTATTCCCGCGCAAGAATGTTGCGTGAGAATCGTATAAGCCTAATTAGGGTTTTTTGGGATTTAGAAAGCGGATCCGACGCAATTTCTTCAACTTCATGGCAGACCGTGCAAGATCCATCTTGACCCTGCTGTTGCCCAAGCTGCCGACAGCCCGGCAAACATGTGATTTTCAACGAAATTAGATAAATTAAAATATTTGACATTTTTGATAATAATTTAATGGTTTTGATTTAGGATGCCTTGGCAAGGACACAATGACAATTTAATCGACAGATTTGATGTTAGAGCGCATTTAGATATCATTCCTGAATATAAAGACACCGATGTTGATAAGTAAGTGTGCAATTCCCCTTCTGTGAAATAAAAACATTATTTTTCCATGTTTATATCCATTTTCTTATTATTTCCTGCAGAGACTTTGATGAAAACAATTGGGAAGAAAGACAAGGAAACTACGAACGTTACAGAGCTCTTGTACAGAATGATTTTTTAGGAGGTAGAAATATCGTAGATACCACGTTGAAATAACAACGTTGAAATAACAAAATATTGTTCATTTTGTTAGTGTCGGAAGAGAAATTCCTGTATCAGATATTTCTGGAGGAACAGTTTGGTCCAATTTACAAGTCCAACGATGATGAGAAAAAGAAGTATTATAATTGAAAATTACTAGTATTTAATGTAATTCTGTTGCTGACGTGTTTTACTTGCGGCAGGTTGGCGGAGAAGAAGGTAGCCATCGGGTACGTTTACGAAGACAGTACTCCGCAGACTTCATCGCAGCCTCCGCCAATCAAGGATGATGATGAATCGAAGAAGGACAGCGACAGCGACATCGATTTAGGCAAACGATCATGTCACTGATCTCTCTAATGAGCAAACAACATGCGAGTTATTGGTTTTTACAGATATTGCGATCGATGTGGACGAGCTGAACCCTGACCAAAGCCAGGAGATGAACAAGCATTCCTGCAAGTACGGCATGGCCGGAGATGACTTTATAAGGCTCTTGCACAAAGACAAGGAGGAAGCGGAGCTTCTGAGACAAGCCAGGGAAGCCGAGGAGGAAAAAGCAATGTATTCTGTAAGAAATGAGCTTATTGCTCGTAATTTTACTGCGGTAATTTAAAATCATTGGGGAAAGTGAAAGAAAATTTTCAATGTATTGGTGAAAATTGATTCAACTTGTAAAATTTCTCTATATTTCTGCACAATTAAATGTAATATTATACTGTGAAACCTGTTTAATGTGGACAATTTGACATTTTTGGTCTATTGACTGCAGGATATGATGGAAATCATGTCTATGGTGGAAATTTTTTCCCGTTCCTTGTGATTCCACCATAAACAGGTTTCACTGTAATACAGGGTGATTACTGATACTGGAATTATATTTGAATTTTTTTGTTGTCACTGGAAATACAGAAATTTTTTCTTAATCCTGGAAAATGAATAATTCTTGACACTTTACATAATTTCGTTTATTGATTTCTATGTTCCTCTTCAAATTTGCTTAGAACAAAATGCAAATTAAACATTAAACTTTTGAAATCCGATGGTTCATTTCACCTGTTCATCAGTTTTTAAGGGATTAATGTGATCTGTTATGTAAATATCTTTCACTTTATGTATTTTGTGTCCTGGAAAAATGTAATATAAATATCCTTGAAAATACTGGAATTTTGAATTTAAAGATTAGTAGACACCCTGAAATTGCTACATTTTGATTGTGATGTAATACTGCATAATGGGGAATTTGTTTCCTTAGGGAAGGAAGTCAAGACGTGAGAGAAGAGCTTTCCGCGAAAAGAAACTGCAAGGACGGAAAATCAGTCCGCCAAGGTAGTACAACATCAAAGTTTCCGTTACATGATTGGTTCC
>JAVBJR010000505.1:0-2636 GCA_031546965.1 Dysgonomonas sp. | reverse complement strand
ATAGTCCGTTGCAGCTAACTATTCCCATTTTCACCCCTTTGCCCTGAGGGGTGCCCATTGTGTCCATAAGTGGATAATTGTAGGCAATTAAGTGATTTGGGTGTTGCTCAGAAAACTGGTCTTTATTGGAGGAGTCTATGTTAAAAGCAGGGTCCACATAAAGCAGAAAAGGCGCTGTATTTTTGTTGCATTTGACAGTGGACCCTGCTTTTAACCCTTGTTTTAACATAGACCCTTCCAGTTTTCTGAGCCATACCCAAATCACTTAATTGCCTACAATTATCCACTTATGGACACAATAGGCACCCCTCAGGGCAAAGGAGTGAAAATGGGAATAGTTAGCTGCAACGTACTATATATATATGTATATAGGGACCTACGGCGCTTCAAGCAAACGGCGTTCTGCCGGAGTTTCCGTTTTATGACATTCTCCGCGGACAGACGGAGATTTGAGGTTTTAGTTATAAGGAAATACATGTTCGATACAGTAACGATACATGTAAATATAGAATAATACATGTTGGGGATGGTAACGATGCATGTGAATATAGAACAATACATGTTATATACAGTAACGATATATGTATGTATGTACGTATGTATATATGTATATAGGGACCTACGGCGCTTCAAGCAAACGGCGTTCTGCCGGAGTTTGCGTTTTATGACATTCTCCGCGGACAGACTGAGATTTGAGCTTTTAGTTATAAGGATGAGAATTTATATTTTCATGAAAATTGAGTATCATTTTTGTAATGTCATCGTGATAATATAATATCTCATCAAGGAAATCGGGGTGGCAGAGTGCACAAATAATTCTCAATATTTTCGAATCTATGTATTGTGTTTTGCACATTGATAAGGAAATTTTCAGAACAAGCATACCAAATGCAAAGAACACCCAATCCTCGAGCAGTGTTTTCAGGAGCTTTAACAGGTGCACTCAAAGCAGAAAAATCTTTCTTTTTACCTTTTCCAGTCAAATACGTGAAAGATAAGACTCTCCCTATCCAAAATCCCTGGCCTTTCCTGAAAGCTACCCAATTCCCAATGAAAATTTCTTCCTTATGCATGACAGCTTCAACAGACACTTTGAATGTCATGGAATGATCAAGTTTCTCAGCATTCTTAACTCGATGGAGCCTGTCGCTGTTTAGATTAGCATTGCCACTGCTAAATATCCATCAAATTGAACTCTTTCTCATCACCGTCCTGACACCTGCATTGTCAGTGTAAACTGCAGAAGGTCAATCTTCTGGTAATTCAGGCAGTTCTCTATTTCCTGAGCAAATAGTAGCAGAAAGACGCAAATCTTCCTCCACTTCCGCATCTGTTTCTGGACAGTCAAGTGGCCAGTTCCTTTCGGCTTGAACTGGTGGTTCTTCGTCATCCTGGTCAATTGCTTCATTTGCCACAAACAATCCCTTTGAAACCAGAAATGCATAAGCAAGTGTGAACTGGATATTAAAAATATGTTTAAACATTATGCTTTTAACATTACTCACAGATGGGGAAATAACATTATCAACATTAGGTGTCATTCCCAATTGAGCAGCTTCTTGTAAGGCTGTGAACCGAGCTTGCTGTATGCATGCTCATATTTTATGGTCACTGGGAAGCCTTTCTTGTTTCGGTCGACTGCATTTAGAGTGGCTTCAGTATCTTTCTTAGCTGTTCTAGAGAAAACGTATTGTTCACCGGCAATCTGTTGCACTTGAGTAAGGAGCTCTATCCTGCGAACTCGATAGAGAAGGTCCAATATAGAAAAGTTCACAACTGTAGAATTAGTCGACGTAAGTGACCTTGCAGCCCGGAAAAAGTGCTCACAAGGTTGGCTACTGAAAATCCAAGGAAGAAATAGTTCTGGACTAAGTTGGTCGCGTATCAAGCGTAATATGACGACTAACGAATGAGAATTTAGCTCTACTCACATGTATGTGTTCCCAGTGATAAAATTGTTGGTAATGCTGAATTTGGTTTTCAAGAAGCCACTGTTACCAGATTCGCAGGAAGAATGTACATTTCCAAATAAGGAAAATCCTATCTTCAGGTGAAAGATCTTCATCAAAAAATGAATCGATGATATTTCTTATAATCTCAAGGAATGTTATAGTTCGATTGCTCTCTGGAAAACTTCTTACTAGATATTTTGTCAACTGCTTTGAAATTCATCTTGTCAAGACTGTCAAGGTTACTGATAATTAAACCATGATACTTCTTCTCTTTTTCTGCAATCAAGATTCTTAGAAAAGTAGGTGACACAACATGCTTTCCCACAGGAAGTAGTATAGAAGGTTTCAAAAATCGAGTCTTCATTTTGTTTGCAATATGCACTGTGTCCTGTATGAGGGGAGATCAGTGTCAAAAACATGATGGCAGTTTAACCGAGATTTACGCGATGATTCATCGTGCAGCGCGATGATTCATCGTGCAACGCGATGAATTCATCGTGCAATTCATCGCGCATTTCATCGCGCTGCACGATGAAATGCACCATGAATTCAGCCAATCATAGTGAAGGGGCGTGGTCAGGGGGTTATTCCACATTACTGTCGCTACTTATATAAAACAGTTTCATGCACACTCGATAGATGGCAGCACTTTCTTCGTTACATGTAAACAGTTGCGCGCACACC
>JAVBJR010000731.1:0-4375 GCA_031546965.1 Dysgonomonas sp. | reverse complement strand
AATCAAATGCTAATTTCCTCAGGGTATGTTGCAAAACCTGTTCTGTTCACCTTTAAGGCAAAACGGCTTTTAGCACAATATTAATGGCACTGAACGGATACTTATTTCCTTGAATTTTCCTGAACGGTTATTTATTTCCACGTGTGGTTTTGCGGATTAATTATTTTTGTACAATTGGTATGTCTTATCTGTTTAGAAATAATAAACAATGTCCGTTGAGAAGTGCAGTTTAACGTGTCATATTTGATTTTGTTCTCAATCATCAATTTCTACACGAAATAAAATGTTGAAACAATGATTTGGCGTTGAGTGAAGCCTGACCGATTCTTTTTTGCCAGGGGTTGTATATATCGCATCCAATACCCTATACATTTTCCCTCTCACTCCCTTGTTCCATAATTCTCTCCCCAATTTCTTTCTATTCACCGAATCAAATGCCGCTTTTAAATAAATGTAGTACGCGTACAGCTTTCCCCTCTTCTTTGCTAATTGCTGTTCAACCAATGTATGCAGCACATAAACACCATCTCTTGTTCCCCTCCCTTTACGGAAACCCATCTGATTCTCCGGTAATTGTCCCGTCTCTTCCGCCCATGCCATTAATCTCGTATTCAAAACACTTGCAAATATCTTATATGCCGTACTTAATAATGATATACCCCGATAATTTCCTGGTTCTGTTTTATCTCCATTTTTATATATTGGTACCACTATTGCTTCGCTCCATTCCCTTAGTATGGTCCCACTATCCCAAACTTTGTTAAACAAATCTACCAATCCCCTTTTTACTTCTGGGGGTGCATACTTCCATACTTCCGACTCTATTGCATCGCTCCCTGCTGCTTTCCGGACTGCTATTTCATTTATAGCTCTTCCTACTTCCTCTTCTGCAATCTCTCTTTCCCATCTATCGTCTCCACTAATCTCCTCACTCCTTCCCTCCATCCAACCCCCTTCTATTGCTTCTTCTCCTCCCAATTGGTCCGCAAAGTGTTTAATCCAACTTTCTTCTGATATCCTTTCCCCTCCGTTTTTCCTTTTTCTTCTGCCTTTATTTACAAATTTCCAAAAACCCCTTCGGTTTTAATTGCCTTAACCTCATCTTCCATTTTCATCTTCCATTTTCCCTTACTTTCCACACATACTTCTCGAAACCATTTTGGTTCCATTAAATACTGCTGCCTTTTCCGTTCCCTTCCCTCCTCTCTTCCTATCCGTACCTCTCAAACTTTTTCTCAATCTCCCTCTTGCTTTATAACAGTCACTAGTCCACCATCCTGGTTGCTGTTCACCCTTCCTTTTACACGTTTCCTGTACTGGTTTTGCACTGTCCACCATTTGTTTCAGCCTCGTCCAACACTCCTGTACTGTTTCTGTGTCTCTCCTTTCCCATTCCCTTCCCTCCAATCTTTGCTTATATCCTACTACTCCTTCTTCCATCCATTTATATATATTCCGACTGCTCTCGTCTTTTTTCCCTCTCCCTGGTCTATTTGGTCCCCCTCTCCTCCCATCACCATTGTTATAGGCATGTGATCCGATTCAGTTCGTTCCTCCACACTAAACCTTATCACTTCAACTTCTGCGTTCCCATTAACTATTCCATAATCGATAATCCTTCCTCCTTGTTCTGCGATATACGTCCATTCCCCTTCCTCATCTCCTTCTTTCCACCCATTCAACACAATCATTCCTTCCTCTTCCATCCATTTCAACATCT
This sequence comes from Dysgonomonas sp., assembly GCA_031546965.1. Classification (GTDB taxonomy): domain Bacteria; phylum Bacteroidota; class Bacteroidia; order Bacteroidales; family Dysgonomonadaceae; genus Dysgonomonas_A. The sequence continues at coordinate 2,655 of JAVBJR010000731.1, read as the reverse complement.
TCGCTCCTTCCGTATTTGTTATCTGATCTTTAGTCTTTCTTTCTATTTCCGACCCATCATTTCTATTAACCACTCGCTCTGTCCCTATCCTCGCATTCATGTCTCCCACCACCAAACGATTTACACTCTTATCTTCCCCTTCTTCCTTCAATTCTTCTCTCAGCTTTTCCCACACACATGGGTTACATACTGCCACAATAGACCAATCTAATTCTCCAATTTTCCCTTTCCACTTTATCAGGTCCGCACTCATCTTAAATGCCCCTTTTCTTTGACTTCCCTTTGTCTTTATTCCAAATATTATCCCTCCTGCTGCCCTTCCTTTCACATGAGCCCTTTTTGCATCCACCCTCTCCCATATAAATCCCGCTGGCAACCTCCCACTCCAAACTCCCCAATCTTTCCCTTCTAGCCAAGTTTCCAGTAAAATTACAACATCGTATTTCTGTACATACTCCCAAAATTCCCTTGTTTTATTTTTAACCCCTGCTATATTCCAGGCCAATAATGTCGTTGAATCCCTATCCCTTAGTTGCCTCACATTGCTTCTTTTTCCTGAGTCGAGCCCACCACCGCCACTACTTGCTGTTTCTCCTTACACCATTTATAAAGTTTCCCTTCCATTGCAATCTTGTCAAACTATACTCTTGCACGTCGTCCTTGTTCTCGCTCCTTCTTCACTATTTCAAACAGTCTTCTCCTTTCTGTTCTTAGTTTTGCCGAAAAGTCTTCATCAATAAGTATCTCTGTTTGCCTTAATTTGCTCTTTGCCTGCAGCACCAACTCTCTCTGTTTTTCTTTTCCGAATTTAGCAACAATTGGTCTAGGTCTCTCTCCCTGTTTCCATCCCACTCTGTGAGCCCTTACTATTTCTATGTCCTTCAAACCAAGTTTTTTCTCCAACAGTTCTTGCACCTTTTCTTCTGCTTGTCTCCAGGTTTCTCCACTCTCCTCTTTTAATCTTTTAAACACCAGGTTCACTCTTTTACTACGGTTTTCCAATTCGTCCACCTTTTCCTCCAGTTTTTCTATTTGCTTCTGCATCAGTTTCATCCTCTCTAATTCTCTGGTTCTATCCTTCTCCCTCTCTTGCTTCTCTTCTGCCCTTTGTTTTTGCTCCACTTCCAGTGCTGCCTGTAGCTCTTGATACTTCAACCTCCAATCTTCCATCTTCTGTTCAACTCTGTCCATTCTTTGCAATAGTATTTCCTGCAGACTATCCAGCTTATCTCCCAAATTCTCCAGCTCCTGTCTTCTCTTCATTTCTCGTTCCTCTGTTTTCTTCTCTCCTTCTTCCTTTCGACTGCTTTCACTATCTTGTGCTATCTTCTTAGTGGGTGGTGATCTATGTATCCCTCCTTTTCTGAATGGCTGTATGCTATACTCTCCTGGTGTCTCTTCTACCTCTGTTGCCTTTCTCTCTCAATCTAATCTATCCACCTGTGAGACACTTGCCGATCTTATTCTCTCTTCGGCCATTTTATTCCGCTGCACTCCTTCTCTATCTAATCTTCTTGTCGTTACTGGTATCTCTAATGGGATGCAGGTCAAACCTGTTTATTATATTAAATTTCTTTTATTGGTGTGTATTTTTACTTGTCTTTGCCGGCAGTTCCAGCATGTGGAACTGCCTCCTCTCTTTAAATGCCTTCCTTTATACTTTTGTACTGGTTATTCTCCACCTCCTGTTGCCACTGCTCCTTCTTACACTGACTTTCAGTCCCGCTTCCTATCTCCCTTTTGTTTCCGTTTGGTTTCCTTTTCCGTCAAACCTTTTATCCTCCAGCTCGACCACTCAACCATCTAGTTCCGTAACCGCTCCCGCACTTTTTGCCTCCGCTTCCGCTCTTGTTCCGTAACCGCTGCCACGATTTTCTTAACCGCTCCCTCGATTTTCCGTTACCGCTCCTGTAACTATCTCCGTCCGCCACTACTGTTCTATCAGTCCTTCCCTATCGTTTTCCTATCTCTTTTTCTTCTGTAATTTCTCTTAAACGCTGTCTAAACCATGCTACACTATCTGCTTTATATTCTTTTCTTTTATCTGATCGTTCTCTCCTGTTTCCGCTCGCCATGTCACCACTTTCTGTTGACCTTGCACCTTGGTTCAATTTCACTGCCTTTCCACTCCTCTATCCTAATAATCCTGCGTTACGTTCTTCTATTTATCTTATCGTTTCACTCTCTCACAAAGAAAAACAAACAAGCTTTCACTTGAAAACCTTTAACCTACTGCCACGTCGCACTCGATCGTGCCAACGCGCGACTCGGGAGCGACATGTTGACACGTCCGATCCGTTCACCGACCTACGGCGCTCTCAATTTGTTATTAGTGTTTGGTGTGCCTGTATAAACCAATATTTCTCAATGAAAAAATAACATTTGTTAAGGACAGATTATGGGTAACATTCTTTGTAGTTTGGAAAATTCATGAGTTCAATTCTGAAGTCTAAAAAAAATAATTTATGAACATAACAAATTTGTGGGCCAATTCATAACTTGGAAAATTATTATTGGCAAGAAAAATGTGTAACGGTTTTTTAATTTGTTAACAAAAAATATCATTCACTATTTCAATATGTAGCTGGGGAAAAAAATTGGGGCACAAATACTAGGTAGTATGAAGGCAGTAAAAGTTATTGCAAAAGTGAGTCA
>JAVBJR010000514.1:0-3032 GCA_031546965.1 Dysgonomonas sp. | reverse complement strand
TGTCACAAGTGAATATGAAGACCATGTCATACCAAATATTTAGCCATCTTCAGCAAAATGTTGGCTCTATGTCGGCAGTCTCACTAACCCAGTCCTGTGTGGAAGTCGTTGAAAGAGAAAAAGAGCACACCATCAAGATGGGGCATATCGACAAGGAAGGTTTGCCATGCATAACTGTTATTGTTGATGGCAGTTGGGCCTACCGTTCTTTTGGCTTCCGCTACAGTTCAAAATTTGGGTGTGCAGTCATAATAGGGGCGCACACAGGTGCCATCTTATATCTTGGAGTCAAGAACAAGTACTGCACTGTGTGTGCCCAGGATGAAGACAAGACTAAGAAGAGGCATCACGTTTGTTACAAACATTATACAGGTCCATCTATTGTCATGGAGGCTTGCAATATTGCTGAAGGCTTTCAGAGAAGCAAGGATATGAGGGGATTCATTACCTGTCGTATATAGGGGATGGTGACAGCAACGTTGATGTTGCGATACGAACACGTTGTTCATACGGACGCCGGGTTCAAAAAAATGATTGCACAATCTCCTCAAAAACTTTTCTACAAAACTTTATAAAGCCAGGGCTAAGGACTGTTTGTTCGCCAAACATGTGGCGGTAACCAAGATCAGCAAAATGTAGAGCAAACGAAGGTTCCATGGATGACCTACTCCATGCCCTGAAGAACATGACCAGGCATTATTTTGATGACCACAGAGACTGCAGGGATTACTTTTGTGGAAATGCTGGGCTGGTGGATAATGCAGCGCTCTACCTCCGTCTACCACAGCAGGTGATTGAAGTAATCGATGCAGCTCTGAAACGTGTCATCATGAAGGTAAACTCTGTGCTGCAAGACTGCACCAACAACCGAGCAGAAATTTATATGAGCATGATCACAAAGTTCACTTCTGGCAAGATGCTACACCTAACCGGGAGAGGAGGCTACCAGCATCAGATGCAGGGTGCAGCACTTTCTTTGAATTGGGGTACATCCTGGCACCTGAAGGCCTTGAAGAGTCATGGGTTCCATGCTCCAACTTGTCTTGTTGGTCTTGCTTCCCAGCGGAACATACAATTAGTCTTAAAGAAACTTTGCAAGCCAAGAAGCAGAAGCGGATTTCAGTCAGGAGTTGTAATAAGGAGATTGCTGGTCAAGACCAGTTCTATTGTCCTGAAGCCAAAGTCATTCCTGACAAGCCAGACAAGGAGCTCGAAAGCCTGAAGACTGACATGCTGAGAAGTCTTGCAGTTTCAGAACAGGCTGATGACAAACACAGGCAAACCATCGGCCTGGCAGAGAATGAGCTTTGGTGGCAGGAATGACAGAACAGGATTGGGGTGTCACGAGTTGGCAGGATTTGTACACTGAGGGACACGACGCCGCGGAGGAACACAGTGTATGACATGCTGTACCGTAGTGAAATTAAGATCAAGGCCCTAGACCATGGCAAGAACACGGAGCGGGAGGCAAGGAATAAATATGAAGAAGTTAGTGGCAAACAGGTCAGGCTGTGTGGGATGTTCATAGATTTGGAGAAGCCCTATCTATGTGCATCTCCATATGGACTGGTAGGAGACGATGGCCTGCTGGAAATCAAGTGCCCATGGAGTGCACACAACTTAGGATTGTTGCCACAGGAAGCTGTTGCAGATAAAAGGATAGCACACAGCAATTACTGTCCGAAGTCAGTACCTGGGACCATTAATGAATATGAGCTGAAGAAAAACCATGCATATTACTACCAGGTCCAAGGGCAACTGCATATTGCAAGGAAAAGATATTGTTTGTTTGTGGTGTACACGTACAAAGGTATCTTTATCCAGAAGGTTATGCGTGATGACATGTTCCGGAGGCAGAAAATGGAGGAGAAATTGACAAAGTTTTACATGAATGCGTTATTGCCAGAAATAGTTGATGGTTGGAAAGTCCGCAATCAGCCGATACGAGAGCCAGCGTACCTGAAAGAGAGGAAGGGAAAGAATGTACAGTTAGTTCCCTTCTCTGTTTTCAAATTGCCTGTAAGTTCTAGTTTATTGATCTTATCCAAAGGTGTTTTGATATTTACAGAAATAGAGGATATTGGAAAGGGGATGATTTGCCATGCACCATACAGGTTGGTTTGTCAACGTTGCACAGTGCTACAAGTACAAATACTACACTATACTACGGTCGCAGTAACTACGACAAAAACTTATTAAGGGATTAAAAAGGGGGAGCTAATGAAAGGGGGGGTGCAAATCACTCCTTAACATCACAAAGGTCATTTATTGCAGATTATTTGTCTGGCAATACGTTTGACACACCAATGACGATAGCTCACAACAATTGCTCAAAATTGCGACCATTAACGTGAATGCAGGCTTCACAGCGACGCAACATGCTATCTCTGACATGCTCAAAAATAGCCGGCATTTCCTGGACCCTTCCACAGGCGTCTGCGATACGGGCGACCAAGTCCTCTTGTGATGTTAAGGAGTGATTTGCACCCCCCCTTTCATTAGCATTAATTAATCCACATATCACCAGCTACCTACCCTGTCAATGTGGCCAGACCTTACCGTTACACCCTGTATAACTTCATTAATGCCATTAAAAAATATCACCAAAAAAATTAGGCACTTGAAGAGCGCATCCGATTTAGTTGATAAAAATTATTCTCAGGAAGTTAGGTGCATTTATACTTGTGTAGGCGGTGGGCAGTTATCTGATCGTCGCTATCGGTTCATCTGTCGTTTTTTGTAAATAGTTTGCGGTATGACGCATTTGGATGGTCAAGAATGGAGGTAAAATTTGTGTGTAATAACAGCATAGCAATGATGTTAATTGAGTAATATTCTTTAATTTTTTCTATAAAAACAAGCACTTATGAAATAATAAATTCGCTTTCGCATACATTATAAAATATATTCATGCATAATATTCAAATCGATTCAAGCATTAGTTTTGGAAATTGAAATTTAGATTTAAATACAGTGAATCCTGTGAACTTGACAACCCTTATATGCTGACCACCTGACAAAGATGCCCGTTT